>DPLS01000202.1:2247-4753 GCA_003541875.1 Bacteroidota bacterium
CTTTCAAAAGCATGTGGCGTGCTCGCACACGCCACAATGAAAAGAGAGGCAAGAAGAGACAAACAAGAGGGGAGGGCTCTCGGACGTCGGCCCATTACAAGTCACCGGCACGCTTGAATTGTTCCGCTTCCAGTGTGAACATTAAGGAAATGCGGTGCGTGTTGCCGAGCTGGTTTGTAGCGTCAAACTTTGCAAACGAATAGTCGATGTTGAGCTTTGGAAGCCTGACGCCGGCCCCCATGGTTAACTGCTTCACATCGCTGTAACCAAGGCGGAGGGCGATGAGATTCTTGAACTGGTATTCCAGTCCCGTGTGAAGATCGAGGCTGACGGCGCCGACGTGAGCCAGGGATGCATACTTGCGGTTCTCGAACCTGATATCAAAATCCACCGCAGGAGCAAACCGTCCACCGAAGGCCTCGATGAAGTACGCCGAGCCAACTTTCATGGTGGGTGAGATCAACTCGTTACGACCTGTGCTCCATGCGAGAAATGTTGTTGTAACATCCTGCAGGTTTGCTCCAAGCTGCATATTCTCGAATGGCGTATACCACACCCCGACATCAAGGCCAAGGCCCGTGGCCGACGCATCGCCCAATTCTCGCCGGATGATTTTGACATTGGCTCCATAGGAGAAAACGTCGGATTGCTTTTTTGAGTAGGTGAAGTAGAATGCCCAATCGGCTGCATTGAAGTAGGTCACTCTGGCGGCGTCAATACGAACCCATCGAGCGGGATCGTTTGTCGGGTTGTTGTTCTCGTCAACTGCCGCACTCTCTGTGTTGGGAATGTCATCCACCCCAAGTCGAATCACGCTGAAGCCCAGGCTTGTGTTCGTCCCGAACGGGATAGCCGCTGCACCGTAGTCGTAGTTCACCAGGTTGCCAAACTGTTCATCGTGCATGAGAGCGAACTGCGGGTAGTTAATCTGGGACAGCCCGGCCGGGTTCCAGTAGCCCGCGGTAACGTCGTTGGCAAGAGCAACAAAAGCGCCACCCATCCCCAACGCGCGACCTCCAACACCAAGCGAAATAAATTCGCCTGCGTACTTCGCAACTCCCGTTGCCGCAATTGCCGATGCCGACACCAGCATCGCCGTCACTAACCCTCGTGCTTTCATCGCTCACCTCTTGACGAAAAAGCCGAACGTTGACGCTGTCCGGACTAATTGAACCACAGATTAGTTATATGCTTCCGTACAACTCATTAACAACTTATCTGATGGTTCGCGCTCCCAATAATGCTGAAAGCAAAATCCGAAAATCACCACTAAAAGTCAAGAAAACTCTGCCTCGCGAATCGGCCCATCACCCTCCCGGAACCAATGGCTTCACCTGTTGAGGTAATCACGACACTAAAAGCGCAATTACTGCAACGGTTCGGCACCAAGTTCCCGGATCATAGCCTTGACAATCGGATGTTCATCCTGAGGCGGGTGCACTTGAGGCGTTCCCTTCATCGGCACGGCTTGCTTTTGTGTCAGTGGTGTAATCTCGGGTTCAATGCGGGCGCGAGCATTAAAGACTTTCTGTACGATTTCGCTGAGGAGGTCCTTGTTGCGTTTAATGGATGACGACTGAAACTCGTTCGCGCAGCCAATATGGATTATTCCTCCGTTAACCCCAAGTGGCATCGCCGAGTCCATTACCGACCCGAGAGCAATCTTCTGCTGGCGGATCTCCTGGATCAGTTCGTGCCATCGCGAAACAAGCTCTCCGTCTGTGATGCTCGGACGTTGAGGGGAATCGATCGGAACGGCGACAACGGGTGGTTGGATTGGAAGAGACCGAACGAAGGATGACTTCGAGAACATTGGCCGCTGTGCGGGCACAACGGTCCTGGCGGCAGCACTTTCGGCAACGAATGATGCGGGAACGGACGAAACAATGGGAACCTGACTCACCGATTGTGTGCTACGGAGTTTTTTTTTCAACTCCTCGACACGCTGAATCAATTCGCCAACCTCAACGGCGGCAGGCATCGTGACCATCTGAACCATATCGGCCTCCAGCCTGAACCGCGGCTGCGCGCTCCATCGTATCGAAGACTCGGTGCCATTCACGAACCGCTGCAGACGTAGCAAGTCGGGGATAGAGAAGCGTTGGGCCTCTTCGGCATAACGCTTCCTGTAAACGTCGGACACCTCGATCAAATCCGTAGATTGTGTGGTCTTCGCAATGAGGATGTTCCGAATGTGCTCTGAAAGTC
This sequence comes from Bacteroidota bacterium, assembly GCA_003541875.1. Classification (GTDB taxonomy): domain Bacteria; phylum Bacteroidota; class Ignavibacteria; order UBA10030; family UBA6906; genus UBA11986. The sequence goes on from DPLS01000202.1 coordinate 4,456, forward strand.
CCCCAAGGAACTCCTTGATGTCGTGACCGCCAGACATAAGTTCTTCAACAAGAGCAAGCCCTCCCTTTGCATCCTTCGCCTTTATCAAGTCGGTGACACGGAAGTAGACTTCCTGGTCAACAATATTCAGTGCCCCCATGATTTGTTGATGCGTGATTGTTCCCCCACAGAGAGACACGATCTGGTCAAAGATGCTCTGGGCATCGCGTAGCGAACCATCGCCCCGTTTCGCAATCAGTAGCAGCGCATCTTCATCGATTTCAAGGCCTTCCTCTGCCGCAATGCTCTTAAGGTTGGC
>DPLS01000399.1 GCA_003541875.1 Bacteroidota bacterium
GAGCAGCTCCAGCAGGTCAAGAAGATGGGGCCACTCAGCCAGGTGCTCGGCATGTTGCCGGGGATGAACAAGATGCCCCAGGATGCTGTGCCTGACGACAAGGCTTTGGTCAAGATCGAAGCGATCATCCAGTCGATGACGCCTGAAGAACGACAGAAGCCCAACGTCATTAATGGCAGCCGCCGTCGGCGTATCGCGATAGGAAGTGGGACCTCTGTGCAGGACATCAATAAACTGATGAAACAGTTTGAGCAGATGCAAAAGATGATGAAGTCAATTGGCAAGCCGGGTGGAGCGGGACGGCTGATGCGCGGGCACCGCATGCCAGCAGGCTTCTGATAATTGTGTGAGTAACTTCACTGTAATCACCTAAGGAGAAACAGCTTGGCAGTACGCATAAGACTACGCAGGGTCGGCAAGAAGAAGATGCCGGTCTATCATATCGTGGCTGCAGATTCGCGCACAGCGCGCAGCGGCAAATTCCTCGAGATCATTGGCCGGTACGATCCACTGCAACACCCCCTGCTGGTTTCAACGAAGGACGACAGGGTGTTTCACTGGCTAAAAGTTGGAGCGTTGCCAACCGATACCGTACGCAGCCTGTTCCAACGAACGGGACTCTGGTTGAAGTGGGGCCTGATGAAGAAAGGATCGGACGAGACGACCATTGCTGCTGCGATGGAGAAATGGCAAATGGCGCAAGCGGAGAAGCTTCAGCGCACTGATGCCCGCAAGGTGCGTCGTGCTGCTTCGCGCAAGGCCAAAAAGAAGCCGGCAGAAGGCGCAGCTGCACCGCCCCCCGTTGTCGCTGAGACCAAGACGGAAGCGTAGTACCCGAGAAAGCTAGGTCAACGCGGCTGTATGCAAATCCGGTGACCGAGGAGTGTGCACATGAGATAAGCCGCACCCTCGCTGTGGATGGCGCAGCTTACCTCATCTGTTGGTCTCTTGCAGACCAGAACATCGTATGAGGCGCGCTATGAAAGACTTTCTGGAGTTCATTGCGAAGCATCTTGTAGATAACCCGGACCAAGTGATGATCGCGTTGGCGGAGAGGGAAAACAAAGCGATCTTTACGCTCAGCGTCGCTGAGCAGGATGTGGGAAAAGTGATTGGCAGAAAGGGACGGACAGCTCAAGCGATGAGAACATTGTTGGCCGCCGTCGCTGCCAGGGAAGGTAAACGGGCAATACTGGAAATCAACGATTGAACCGCCAGCATCAAACTCTCTATGCGATTGGAAAGGTGAGCAAGGCTTTCGGCGTGAGGGGCGAAGTTGTCGTGCGGCCGATGACGGAGTCGTCAGCGCGGTTCAAGAAACTCAAGGATGCGTACCTCGGCAGGGAGGAGAGAGATGTACACAAACTTAACGTCGAGTATGCCCGGGTTGATCCCAAGGGTGTGCGGCTAAAGTTTGCTGAGACGCAGAATAGAACTGAAGCAGAGAGTCTTGTTGGCTCTCTCATTTTCGTCGATGAACAGCATCGGGTCAAGCCGAAAAAGGGATCTCACTTCATTCATGACGTGGTGGGGCTGAGTGTTGTGGACGAAAAGGGAAACACTGTTGGTACTGTCAAAGATGTTCTTCGGTTGCCAGCGCAAGATGTATACGTGATCGACAAGAACGGTAGGGAGTGGATGCTTCCCGCCGTCAAGGAATTTGTTACATCGATAGATGTGGCAACAAAGACGATGCGGGTTCGTGTGATAGAAGGGTTGATGGAACCATGATGAGGATTGATGTTGTCACCGGACTCCCGAAGATAATGACAAGTCCGCTGGGTGAGAGCATCATCAAGCGCGCCCAGGAAAGGCGCCTTGTGGAAATTGTCGTTCACGACCTCCGGAATTATTCCACCGACAAGCACCATACTATTGATGATACGCCGTACGGCGGTGGCGCGGGAATGATCATGAAGGCGGAGCCGGTATTCGCCTGTATCGAATCGCTTCAGCAACAGCGGCGGTACGACGAAGTGATCTATCTGACGGCCGATGGAGAGCAACTGACACAGCGAATCGCGAACGAGCTTTCTTTGAAGTCGAACCTGCTCATGCTGTGCGGGCATTACAAGGGGATTGATGAGCGTGTTCGCGAGGCGCTTATTACAAGAGAGATTTCGATCGGCGACTACGTGTTGACCGGCGGTGAGATCCCGGCTCTTGTTCTCACCGACGCGGTGGTCAGATTGATACCCGGCGTGATGAATGATGGTGAGTCGTTGCTTTCGGATTCGTTTCAGACGAACCAGCTCGGAGCGCCACAGTACACCAGGCCCGCGGATTTTCGTGGGATGAAAGTCCCGGACATATTGCTTTCGGGCAACCATGGTGAGATTGCGGCGTGGCGGGAGGAACAATCGGTAAAGCGTACGCAAGAGCGGCGCAAGGACTTAATTGAACACTCATAACATCGTAGCACTGGAGAATCATATGGAAAAGATAAAACTTGTTGATGCTGCTCAGATGAAAAGCGACATTCCGTCGTTTGCCTCGGGCGATACGATCAACGTGCATGTGCGTGTCATCGAAGGAGACAAGGAACGTATCCAGCAGTTTCAGGGAGTAGTCATCGGTCGCCACGGATCCGGAATGAATGCCACATTCACAGTCCGGAAAGTGTCCGACGGTGTCGGCGTTGAGCGCATATTTCCCCTCCATTCACCTCGCCTCGCAAAGATCGAGAAGGTGAAAGAAGGTGTTGTGCGCCGCGCGAAGCTCTACTACCTCCGTGATCTTGCGACGAAACAGATCAGACAGAAGACCACGGCCTAGCAGGGCCGCGTTCCCCGGAGGTTTAACACGATCAACCGACTTCCTGTTGGGGCGAAGCAAGCAGTAACTTCCCACGTGCAACATCAAAGCAATACAAAGAGCCGACTTCTCACGGGAGGCGGCTCTTTCAATCTATACAGCACCACCCATGCCTAAAGTTCATCGCCTCGGAATCCCACCGCACGCTTACTGTCTCCCAATGATCGATGGGCTGAGACGGGAACCCTCGGTCAGTCTTCTCGTTGATGTCGCGGTACAGAACGCGATCAAGATGCGGGAACACGAACTTGACGGAGCGTTTCTTACGCCTATTGATTATGCGCGAGAGAGTTCAGACTACAGCATTATCCCAAATGTTGCGGTGTCCTCCAGTGTCGCGACCGATACGATTGTTCTTTGTTTCAAAGAAGGGTTGCATACCATCCGCACGCTGGGGGTTCATCCCGCGTCAACATCAGAGATTGTGCTTGCCTCCATCCTCCTCGGAGAGAGGTTTGATGTCCGGCCAAAGATCCTCCCCGTCATGAGCGGCTTCGAAGAAGCACTCCGGTCGGCGGACGCCGTGCTATTGGTTGGCACCGAAGCTACGGAGCAGGCGTCACACCACAGAAACAAGCTTGATCTTGTGGAAGAATGGAATGACATGACCGACCTCCCCTATGTGCACGGCTTCTGGTGCGTGCGTGAGGGTGAGTTTACCGGCGACGATGTTGAGGTCATTCAACAAGCATGTAGACGCGGCGTGGAATCGATTGACGATATCGTGTCTGCTGAGATCGAAAAGCGGGACCTTCAGTTTTCCCCCGAGGTCCTGAAGCAGCATTTTGAGAACTTCTCCTTCACATTTACCGAGGAAGAACAGGAAGCCGTCGCCGAATTTCTTCGCTATGCGTACTACCATGGCGTGGTTCCCGA
>DPLS01000104.1 GCA_003541875.1 Bacteroidota bacterium
TTGGGGGTGCCGCATTGGACGTGGCCTTGGAAAACAAGCCGCAGCAAACTCGTGAGTTGTGGCAGAGCGCGTTCGGTCTTGGTGCGCAGGTGGGTGTGCTGTTGCCGTTCAGCCGTACACAGGAGAGCGAAGCAGACGAGTTGGGATTAACCTTCATGGCAATGGCAGGCTACGATCCCCGAGAGGCAGTAGCATTCTGGCAGCGCATGAGTGCAAACAAAGCGGGACAAGCACCGCCGGAATTCCTGAGCACTCACCCCTCGGACCAAACTCGCATACGGCAAATTCAAGAGCATTTGCCGCAGGCATTGAAGTACTACACGCCATCGAAGTGAGTCAACTAATCAATGGCGACAGCAAGGGCAGTAGCCAGAGAGCTTCACCTGACGGTTTGAACAGAAACAAATCAAAGATTCCAAGTGTATCAGGAGGATAGTCGACAGGCTTTCTGCTGTGCTCGGCAATCCTACAGGTCGGACTTTTGGCTGCGGTGGTACGAAAAGCAATTTGCCCAGCACAGTCGTTGGGCTGCTGGGTAATCAACTACATAATCCAAACAGAACAACTTATAGAGGTGGTCAATGGTGCGACAGTTATTATTCGTGATGCTCTGTCTAGTTTCGATGACCGGGTTTGCGCAGGAGATGTCGAAAGATGATATTGAACGCGAGAAAGCATTCAGAGAACGGGCGGCAAAACTGGAGCAGGACAGCACCAAGCCCTTCGGGTGGACTCACAAGGTCGTCACAGGACTGAGCCTCACCCAGGTTGCATTCAAGGACTGGGTACAGGGCGGACAAAACGCTCTTGCCTATACCTTGCGGCTCAATGGAAGTTCTTGTCAGGACATGGAAAAGACCAATTGGACTCTTGCATACAAGTTCGCAATCGGGCAAGCGAGACTCAGCGACCAGGGGTTGCGCAAGACGGACGATGAGATCTTCTTTGAGTCTCTTCTCATATATAAGCTGTGGACGCACATCAATCCGTATGCGGCGTTCACTCTCCGGACACAGTTTGCGAAGGGCTTTGATTACTCCCAAGACAACGAAAGGGCGGTATCGAAGTTCTTCGATCCGGCGTACCTAACACAGAGCATAGGCGCAGCGTATAAACCCATCCCGGAAGTGGTGACAAGACTTGGTGTCGGGGTAAGGGAAGTTCTCACCTCCCAGTTTCCCCAGCCATACTCCGATGATCCGACGACCACAGCTGAAATTGAAAAAGCAAGGGTCAATGGCGGTATTGAGTCCGTAACCAACCTTGAATGGGAGTTTGCCGACAACATGATGTTCAAATCAACACTCGAGCTGTTTGCCCCGTTCAAGACTCTCAATAAAGTGATTGTCCGTAGCGACAACTCGCTATTGGCGAAGGTGAACAATTACGTGACGGTGGGCTTTAACGTGCAGTTCGTCAATGACGTCACGGTAACACCACGGACACAAATCAAGCAAGTATTAGCAATTGCGTTCAGCTACAGTTTGTTGTAGTAACCCCGTGACACATCAAGACAAACATCCTGAAGCAAGTTCACCGTTGTTGAAAGTGCAAAGGAGGACAGATCTCTCTACAATAGTGTCAGGGACAGCTTCCACAATCTCACCAGAGAGTGGAACAATCCCCAAGCCGAGGGTTCTTGTCGGCGCTGAGAGAGGCAGCGGCAAGACAGCAGATGGTCATCCCATCTGAGAGGGTCCAGCGAAAGGACGATTCTACCTTAGCGCGTACGGCAAGAGAGTACTTTTGAGAATCAAGACCTCTTTCTTTTCACATTCATGATCCCATGGGCTGGACAGAGAGGAGAACATGTCATGCGAAAGCTACATGGTGTAAAGGTAATCATCGCCACATTCATGGCGAGTCAGAGCATGATGTACGCGCAGACACCTGAGATCAAGAAAACAGAGCAGACTTCCGGGAAGGGAGAGACGAAGACAACAGCGCCGGAACAGACTACATTCAAAGAGGAACAAAGCAAGGAGCAAGAACAAACAACCGCAACAAAGCCGAAGGCGACAAAAGAGAAGAGAGGCAATGACAAGGCGTCGGCAGACGCGAAGCAGCCCAAGAAAGTGAAGGTGGTGGAAGACCAGAATGCCGAACCAAAGCCTGAGAATCAGTCTTCAGTCACGAGGAGCGGTGTCGAACAGGCTGTTGGAAAGAGCGAAGATGGCAGAACCACATACGAAGAATCAAAAGGCGGACACTACTACCTCAAGGACAACGGGGACAAGGTCTACGTCAACGATCTGGTTGATGCCAAAATTGTCGGGAAAACAGCAAGTGGGAAGACCATCTATAAGGGACCTCGGGGCGGGCATTTCTACTACAGCGACAACGGCAACAAAGTGTACATCAAGAAGAAGTAGGCCAGATTGCATGAACCGGTGAGCCCAGCCGGATTCACACTTTCTATCATTTTCAGGGGGGCAATGTGTTGCATTTTACAAGTCGATGATATAGATTTGTGATGAATCTGGGGGCTGTTTCACTCCCAGACCTCATCTCAGCAACATGTTCTCGTCTGTAGAGTTGCAACGAATGTGTTCCGGCAATGCGGTTGATCCGAAACGTAGAGATTGCTTTGCTGCTTCCAATAGGCTAATACCGTTCTCTTTCATCATCCACTAACGAAAGGAGTCATAGCATGCGCACTCATTGGCGCAACTTCTTGCTACTGTCCTGTGTTGCCGCATTCTCCCTCCCCTCCCTGGCACAGTTCAGCGATCCAGGTCTGGGCGGTGGGATAAGTTTCGGTGGTACAATGGGGCAAACGGATTTGAAGGACAAAGAGGGTCGATTCTTTGCACGCGCATTCTTGCGCTATCCCCTTGTCAAGCATCTTCAAGGGGAATTTGGTTTCGGCCTCGGAAAGGTCTCGGGGACCGATGGCGCCCCCGGAGGAGATGGAACACCGTGGGTAACAGAAATCATTCCAATTGACTACAGGTTCGTGTTGAGCCCGTTTGCCTTCACCGATTGGAATCCTTATGTGTACACTGGAGTTGGGGCGCTGCATTACAAAGTTGAGACGGTCCCAGTGCTGCATGCATACTCAAACGCCAAGCTCAATGCATGGACCGGGTACGTACCGGTTGGTGCCGGTGTACAGTTTAGAGTAGATGATCGGGTTTCCTTTGATGTCACTGGCGGGTACAATCAGACCTTCACGAAGGACCTTAACGCCGCTCGAGTAAGCGACAAGAACGACGCGTATTGGAATTTTCTCATCGGCTTGACCGTGGCCGGTGAAAGCGGAAGCGCTGACCCGGATGGTGACGGCCTTACAAACAAGGAAGAGAAACAGCTCGGGACCAATCCCAAGGTTGCCGATACCGATGGAGATGGCCTTTCTGATGGCGCAGAAGTCAAGCAGTATACTACCAATCCCCTGAAAGCCGACAGCGATGGCGACGGCCTCAAAGACGGCGAGGAGGTCAACACCCTCAAGACAGACCCGATGAAAGCAGATACCGACGGCGACAGCTTGAACGACGGTGATGAGGTGATGAAGTACAAAACCGATCCGCTCAAAGCCGATACCG
>DPLS01000365.1 GCA_003541875.1 Bacteroidota bacterium
CATCATTCTGCAGGCAACAGTTATTGACGCAGGTACTGGTGACCAATACTCGGTTACAGGTCAGGTCAAATACGGGCTGACGCAATTGCCGATCATGAGAGAGGAACTGTTTGATATCGCACTGGATATTCAAGCGAAGGTCAAACCACTGAGTTCCAGTACAAACGGATGGACAGTGAACAACACCAGCTCGGGACGGGTCACACTCACCCGCCAGACATCCGTGACTATTGACAAGTGGTACTTTCTTCGGGGAGGCCCCAATTCACGGTCCCTGCATATTTGATTTGCTGTGACTGCAACAACTGTCTCGGTAAGCTCAATCAACATTGAGTAAAACTCATATCACCCAACACAAAGAGGTAGCCATGAAACGAACAGCAAGTATTCTCGCAATTCTGGTGGCGGCATTCACCATTGGATGCCAGGACAATACCATCACGGACCCAATTGCAGCCACGGTGTTAGAAGACCCGCTGCTATCAAAGGCTCAACCAGCGAAACCGATTGCTCTCAACGCGGTTTTGCGTGAGCCGGGAAACGTCGTCAACTCCTTTGTCGAAGTGGCTGGCCAGATTGGGTATATAGCAACGATAGTTCCATTGGACCCCATACCGCCAAATTCCCAGTATGCTGTACGGTTGAATCTGACTGCCGATGCTCTCCTTAGACCGCATAACTCAAATGGTCCTGTCTGGAGTATTTCCGGCTCATCGGAGGAGTGGGGGGCCATTCCTGAGAGCGGCACAGTGTTCCTGACCAAACGGTATCGGATCGAAGGTCGGAATGATGGAATGTCCCTCAATCTGAAATTCCGGATTACTCTCACGAGCGTTGAGTTGAACAGTATGTGGCTCGAACTGCCGCGCATGGTCCGTGTTGAGGTCCTTGATTGAACAGCAAGAACAATGAAACATTTAGACTTGAAATCCACTGATACACAACATCCAATGCGGTAAGTCAAACAGATCCATGGTGAAGAAGCGTCCTGGCCAAAGGAAGCCGGAACGCTTCTTTGTTTGTGCGACGATGAGCGATACTCTCCCATTGGATGAAATGACCCGCTTCCATATTAGAACGCTGGCTTCCAACAAATGCAGCGATATTGACCAGAATATCCAAGAATGCGATGAGCGGAGCAATCTCCTTTGCGATGAGATTGCTCCGCCCTTGACAATGTACAATTGGATAAATACCTTATCCAAGCGATTCATTCCAGCTTTTTACTCCTTCATCCTGACTTCGACTACGTTGTTCTGCTGTATATGATGCGGGGGGCAGAGTGATGCCCTTTTCCACGCAAGATTTCTGAACCGGACAAATCCGGTTGTTCATCCATCCACACGTATCAGACACATGAGATTCTGCATGAGTACACCCGTTGCAGCTCTTTCGCGGAAGGCTTTGCTCTGGTGTTTGTTCATTTGTTGTTGCAACAATGTATTGCTTGCACAACCTTCAGCAGTAGACAGCCTCCAGCGCCTCGTCAGCCATGCAAAGGATGACACCAACAAAGTCAAGCTTCTTATTTCTTTAGCTCGGGCGTACAGGGGGGGCGATAGTCAAAAATCGATAGAAAACGCAACGCTAGCGGTGGAGTTGTCGAAGCAACTCAATAGTTTGCGATGGATTGCGCGCTCAGAACAAAGGCTGGGAAGCACATACCGATTGATGAGAGATTTTGGAAATGCAATTCTCCATCTCCGTGAAGCGGAAAGATCGTTTCGTGCCCATGGAGATGTTATTCATGCGGCGGAAATGTCTATCGATATAGGTATATGCTATGGCGGGCTTGGTCAAACCGAGCTTGCGCTTGATACAATAGCTCATTCCACCATGTTGTACACCCAGCTTCTATCATCTACTGATAGCGCTATTGTAGATCAGGCAAAACGTGGAGTTCTCCAATCGTATTATTTCTCATTTGCTTCATTGTATCAGGCTAATCAGCTTCGACGTGCGCTTGAATGGCTTACAAGAATGGAAACATCTGCGTTAACTTTTCATCGGATTGGTGACTTCTCGAATATTTACAATAGCTTCGGAGCAACATACACCGAAATAGGAGAATACGAGAAGGCAATTCAGTATTATGCCAAAGCAATGAAGTTGGCGGAAGAGAATAATAATTGGGACGATCAACAGCGCCTTCTGGACAACATCAGCAAAATCCATTTTCGGCAAGGTGACTACAATAGAGCCCAGGAATTGTTGCAGAAAGCAATGACAATCTTACTGACCCACCTTCCGGAGAGATTGGATTATTTGGCTTTGCTCTATACTTCTATTGCCGATGTTCATGTCAAGCTCGCACGCTATAAAGATGCTCTTGAATACTATCTCAAAGCACTACGCCTTTTTGATCAAATTGGAAATGTCGGAAGGATGGCGAATATTAAGAGAGCGATCGGCAGTTTTTACCACCTTCAATCTGACTTTGCTCAGGCAGCTAACCATTTACAGCAAGCGCGTGCTCTGTACGAACAAATACATAACTCTGCTGGTGTCTCAGATGTATTGTTTGAGCTGGGGAAAATTAGCGCAGACCAGGGCCTCACAGAGGAAGCGTTGGCATATCATCGACAGAGTCTGGAGATTAGGAGGGAGAGTGGAGAAAAGTTTTCGATCACTCTTTCAATGTATGAAATTGGAAATGTCTTTCTCGCAACAGCCGCAGGTGGTACCCTCGCACATATTTCTTTGCCTCAACTGGATTCTGCGGCAGTCTATTTTACCCTCGCCAAAGGCATGAGCCGTAAATTGTGCGATAAAAGTACTGAAGCGAAATGTTTCTACGGATTGGGGCGTGTTGAGGAATTGCGCTCGAACTGGCATCAAGCTCGTGTCTATTATGGTGAAGCAATGTACCTCTCAGACAGTTTAGGCACGAAGCGTGAACTCTACGAATCATATTCCGCGTTGGCGACGGTCTCAGCAAAACTTGGCAGACATGACGAGGCATATCGTTACCATCAGCTGTATTCGGCGTTCAAAGACTCTGTGTTCAATGAAACTTCATCCAAACAATTGAAGGAAACACAAGTCAAGTACGATACGGAGAAGAAGGACCTTGAAATTAGATCATTGAATCAGGGAAATGAGATCGCGGCACTCAAAGCGAAACAGCAGCAGTCCGCCCTTGAGCAGGCGGAACTGCAATCGGCCCGAAAAGAAACCGACATCAAACTGCTCAATCAGGCAAAGGAGTTACAACAGCAACAACTCCTCAACGCCAACCGCGCGTTGACCGAGCGGGAACTGGAAGCTAAAGCGAGGTCTGCAGAACTGGAGGCTGCACGGAAAGATCAATTGCTGCAAGAGCACAACCTGCAGGAGCAGAAACTGATAATGTATGGTTCCATTGCATTTGCCGTTTTGACGATAGCCCTTGGTGTGGTGCTATTGAACCGATTCCAGTTGCGGAAGGAGTTGGATAAGCGAACTGCCATTCTGGAGGAGCGCCGACGCATCAGCAGCGACATGCACGACGATCTTGGCAGCAGCCTCTCGACCATTGCCCTGCTCAGTCAGGTAATGAAGCAGCATTCATCGACCGAAGATCGGACGGAGGCCGAGAAGATTTCCAATGCTGCGCAGCAGTCGCTGGAAAAAATGAGTGAGATTGTCTGGTGGCTCAACCCACGCAACGACAAACTGGAAAACCTAGTTGCCTATATACGCAAGTATGCGATGGAGTATTTCGAGAACTCTCCCGTCCAGTGCGGCGTGACAATGTCGGGCAGCATTCCCGATGTGGAGATCACCGGAGAACAGCGACGGAATGTGTTTCTCACCGTCAAGGAATCGCTCCACAACATCATCAAGCATTCGGGTGCGGGGTCTGCTGACTTGGTGTTCGAGTTCAGGGACCACACATTGCAACTCTCCATTCATGACAACGGCAAGGGGATGGACAGCGCTGCGCAGAACACCTTCGGTAACGGTATCGTGAATATGCAGCGACGTATGAAGGAAGCTGGCGGGGAGGTAGCAATTGAGAACAAGAACGGGACAACGGTGAGGCTGATGCTACCACTTGCATAACTGGTCCCTGCCCGCCCGAAGAGCCATCATTCTCATAGGTCAGGCAGAGACGCCTGACCTAC
>DPLS01000281.1:0-1004 GCA_003541875.1 Bacteroidota bacterium
ACATCGGCTGGTCAACTTACAAGGAACTCCGGTTTGATTTTTCTGCCAGCGGTTCCACGACTGTATCTCCGAAGAACTACGAGGACACCTATATCCTACGTTTCGGTGGGGAGTACACAATAGCTCCCTGGCACTTCCGGGGAGGATACTTGTATGATCATTCGCCGGTTAAGTTAGAGTATACTGAACCTCTGCTGCCCGATGCAAACAGAAACGGGATCAACGTCGGACTTGGGTATGACTTCAATACGTCTTGGAGTGCTGATGTTGCATATCTCTTATTGCTCTTCGACGAGCGGAATGCCAAGAACACGATTCCAGAAATCAGTTTTGACGGGACGTACCGGTCACATGTGAATCTCGTCGCCCTCAATCTTGAATACAAGTTTTGAAAACCTATTTTGAGGATATTCCAATGAAATCACTTTATCTGATTGCAGCCAGCGTGCTTGTTACGTCAGCTATTCTCAGCGGCGGATGTTCGGATAATCCTCCGTCGGGGCCGGTAAAGGGACTGGGAAACGTCACGATATCGAAGTATGTAGCGGTTGGTAACAGTATCTCGGCAGGTTTCCAATCCAATGCATTGTACGCCTCAGCTCAGAAGTACAGTTTCCCCAACCTGATTGCTCAACAGCTCGTTGCTGCGGGTGCGAGTCTCGGTACGTTTGAGCAGCCACTCTATTCGGATCCCGGAACTCCAGATGCAACAGGCCATGCCTCTCGCATGGAAATTGTCAGTCTCACGGGTCCTGTCATTCTGCCAAACGGTGGTGCACCGGGCAGTCCCACAAACCTCGCCCTATCTCGACCATATGATAATCTTGGCATACCTGGAATCCCGCTTGCAGGGTTTATGGATACGACAGGCACATATCAGGCCCCCCCCTTGGGAAGGGATGCTATTTTGCGTTGGACCAGTGCACCTTTCCCGAAGAGTGTTTACCGACAGGTACGTTTGCTCAACCCCTCTCTGGTTTCTTTCTGGCTGGGGATAAATGATG
>DPLS01000281.1:1224-1621 GCA_003541875.1 Bacteroidota bacterium
TTTCTTTCTGGCTGGGGGTAAATGATGTTCTCGGATTTGCGACGAGCGGAGGGACCCAACCGGCGGCTCCGACACCGTCGGCCACTTTTGCGTTCCTCTATGCGCAGGCACTCGATTCACTGCGGGCAGCGTTGCCAAATGCGTTGATCGTTGTTGGCAACGTTCCTGATATGAAAGCGCTTCCCTTCTTCAACACCATCGGGCCGAAGGTGAAACCGAGTATTCCGGCAGGTGTGTATCTGCGCTATCAGAGACATGGCAACAGCGGCGTGGCATTCGACTCTACTCGTCTGGCTGAGCCCGACGCGCCACTTCTGACGCTCAAGGGAAGCACATACGCACCCCTACTCGGCACACGCACAGGCAAGTGGTATAGAGATATTGGACTGCTTCCACC
>DPLS01000281.1:1947-4085 GCA_003541875.1 Bacteroidota bacterium
CTTGCCCTTGATTCGGACGAGCAGGCGACGGCAGCGGCAGCAGTTCAGGCATTTAACGCTACCATCGCCAACGTTGCTGCTTCGCACAACATGGCAGTTGTGGACATCTTCAGTTTCTATAATAGCATCAAAGCCAACGGGTATTATGTGGCGGGACAGAAGTACACTGCGGACTACATTTCGGGCGGCGTGTTTAGCCTCGATGGAGTTCATCCTTCTTCTCGGGGACACGCCCTCGTAGCCAACGAGTTTCTGAAGGTCATGAACGCAACGTTTGGCATGGGAGTACCTTATGTCGATGTTTCGACGATCCCGGGTATTCCTGCCCCGATTGCCAAACCTTCTGGCGGTGGGGGTTTGCCGATCATTTCTTACGAAGCGTTCCGCAATTTGGAATGGCTCTGGGGTAGCGATCGGTAGGAGAGTTTATAGCGGAGGGTCTGTGGCATGAGACTGAAGAAGGCAAGCTTGCGTGAAGCGAACTTGCCTTCTTCCATTTACTTGGGGAGGTTTTTCAGTCTAGATCGGCATACCGAGTTTCTTCTTTGCCTCTGAAGACATCCTTGCGGGCGACCAGGCAGGGTCCCACACAATACGCACATCGGCGTCTTTCACGCCCGGAACTTTAAGCACGCGGTTGCGTACGTTTTGTGAAATCAATCCGCTCATTCCACATCCCGGGGAGGTGAGCGTCATTTTCACTCCAACCCAATCATCGATAATCTTAATATCGTAGATAAGTCCGAGGTCAACAAGGTTGACGGGAATTTCCGGATCATAGCACTCCTTCAGTGCCTCAACGATCTGATTTTCTGAAATGTCCAACTTCTGTTCTTCCATGTACCACCCCTTGATTGTCCCTTTCAAGATACTTTTTTCCCCGTGAATTTACAACAATGCCTGGTGCCCGGAGGTCGGAAGATTAGGATCCGTGTGAGAAATTCGGTTTGGCCTTCGGTTCTTCAATCGTGCGTGATGATGAACAACTGCAGTCACTTCCGCACGGTCTTAGTTTCACTCGTTGGCGGCGGCGCCATTCATGACGTCCAAGCAGCGCCATCGTGACGATGACAATCGATAGCGAGATCACCTGTTGCCAATCCATATTAGCCTCCAAATCCCCATACGAGTCCAACGCGATACACAACGAACGTCACTGAATACGCGAGCACAGTCATGTACCCAATCTGGAAGAGTGGCCACTTCCATCCGTTTGTCTCTCGACGCATCACCGCAACGGTTGACATACACTGCATGGCGAGAACGTAGTATATCATTAGACAAATGCCAGTCAGCACCGTGAAGGTCGGGGTGCCGGTAAGAGGGTCGCGATCGTCCCGCATCTGCTTGTGCAACGACACGCTGCCATTTTCGCTATTCTTGTCCTGAATGTTGTAGATGGTTCCGATTGTGCTCACAAAAACCTCTCGCTGCAACAGGGAGCTCACAAGCCCGATCCCTATCTTCCAATCGAATCCCAATGGCTTGATCAGTGGTTCAATTACCTTTCCGGCCTTCCCGGCGAAACTCTGCTCCAATTGTTGGGAAGGAGTTCCGTTTTCAAGTCTGGGATAGCTCGCGAGGAACCAGAGAACGATTGAAACCCCAAGTATGATCGTGCCAGCGTTCTTGAGGAAGAGTACAGATCGTTCCCACATCTGCATGAGGAGTGACGTGAGCGATGGCAGTCTGTAGGGAGGGAGTTCCATGATGAAGATAGGTGTTCCGCTCTTTAGCAGAGTCTTCTTGAACAACCATGCCATGGTCAACGCGGCAACGAGACCGAGTAGGTACATCGAGAGCAGGGTAACGCCGGCCAACGAGAATATTCCGAGCACTGAAGTGTTGGGGATAAACGCAGCAATAAGGAGCGTGTACACCGGGAGCCTTGCGCTACAACTCATGAGTGGTGCCACAAGCATGGTGACGAGCCGATCCTTGGGATTCTCGATTGTTCGCGTCGCCATGATTCCAGGGATGGCACAGGCAAAGGAACTCAGCAGCGGAATAAATGACTTCCCATGTAACCCAACTTTGCTCATCAGCCGATCCATAATGAATGCTGCGCGCGCCATGTAGCCGGAGTCTTCCAACACGCCGAGGAAAAGGAACAACAAGAGGATTTGAGGCAGGAAGGT
>DPLS01000098.1 GCA_003541875.1 Bacteroidota bacterium
GTTTTTCTTCCCGTCATGATACTCCTCTGTAATTATGAATTATGAGTGGAAAAAGTTGTAGTACGATAGGAACATCAAATCCCGGAGAAGGTCACCGGAATGTTCCTGCGGAACAAGCGCATAGCGCAAGCCCGCAACCCGTTGCAGCGACACGCGGACATCGATGATGCGATCCGGGAACACCGATCCGAATCGATAGCGAATGTGAATACGGACATAGTTGAACTGAAGTGGATCGCCGACGACCTTGGCGTAATATATCACATTGTCAGCGATGGTAATGGTGTCCTTCACAAACGTGTCCTCTGCAGGGAACGCTGCGAGCGGGAAGTCAAGTGTTGGAGAAGGATCCGTCTGAGTAGAGAACAAGGTGTGATTGTATGTGCCTATGTACGTGTTGGCACTACGCATAGCGAGGGGCTGTTGAATCTGCTGGGTACCACCGTAGACGTAGAAGTCCATCAGTTGTTGCACAGTCGGATTCAGCGGGTCAATGACCATTGGCAAGGGATTGGTAGTGGTGCTGCCAACGTGGAAGCCCTCAGGCCTGACTGACACAACAGTATTGCTTTCATAAAGTGAATACGCCGAATCGAACCTCGCAGCGGGGGCCCATCGGATTGTAGCCGCGTCGCTTCGGAGACCATCTCTCCCAAGTGAGTAGACAAGAAATGTGGACTCGCCGGAGGGAAGACCGTGTGAAGCGTACGTAAGTGTCGTGCTTGGAAGTGTGTCAGTGTGAGCACCAACTTGCGCAATGTAACCTTGCACGGTTGTATCCGTCGTACCTGACCATCGGATGCTGACCGAGGATTGGTTGACAGAGAAAGCCTTGAGGCCGGAAGGCGGGCCAAATGGAGTGCTGGGCGCCGGTGTCGGTACGCTCTCACCGCAACCGAACGCAAGCACAACGAAAAACAATACGAACGCGGAGAATCTTTGCATGGTGCTTGTGTAATGAACCAGATTACGCTGTGCCAATATAGGGAAAACGGGAGGAATTTCCAACATCGGCAATCCGACATGAAATGGCCAAAGCCCGCGTAATGAGCTTCTTGTCCCTTGGTGAAGCTGTGGGGCTTGGCGGCCAAAAGGAATGGATACTAGACTTCCAACTTGTCGCGAAGATACTTGAGGATTCCATCCGTGGCTATTCGTTCCTGTTGCATCGAGTCGCGCTCGCGGACGGTGACGGTTTGGTCTTGCAGTGTTTGTGAATCAACCGTGATGCAAAAAGGAGTTCCGACCTCATCTTGTCTTCGGTAGCGCCGACCCACTGCTCCGCTGTCATCGTAGAAGACGCGCATATGCGGCCGCAGTGACTGCTCAATCTTCTTCGCAATTTCAGGCATGCCATCTCGATTCACAAGCGGGAAGACCGCAGCCTTCACTGGCGCGAGCTTCGCCTGGAATCGCATGACGGTCCGGAGTTCCATCTTGCCGTCAGCGGTCGGAGCCTCTTCCTCCCGATATGCATCTACAAGAAACGCCATGAATGACCTGCTCGCCCCGGCCGAGGTCTCGATGATATACGGAGTGAACTTCTCTTTGGCCTGTTCATCAAAATACTGCATGGACTTTCCGGAGTATTCCTGATGACGCGAGAGATCAAAATCGGTCCGGTTGTGAATGCCTTCAATCTCCCCCCACCCGAATGGGAATTGGTACTCGATATCGTACGCATCCTTCGCGTAGTGGGCAAGCTTGTCAGGTTCGTGCTGATGCCACTGCAGCTTTTCTTTCGTCATACCCAGCGTGACGAACCACTGCATGCGTTCTTCCCGCCATCGGTTGAACCATTCAACGTCTGTACCTGGCTTCACGAAGAACTGCATCTCCATCTGTTCAAACTCCCGCGTGCGGAACAGGAAGTTCTTCGTGTTGATCTCATTCCGGAAGGCCTTCCCAACCTGAGCAATGCCAAAAGGAAGTTTCTGCCGTGACGCTGCCTGCACATTCAGGAAGTTGACGAAAATCCCTTGAGCGGTCTCCGGTCGGAGGAAGACAACCGAACCATCATCTTCCACAGGTCCAACAAACGTTTTGAACATCAGATTGAATTGTCGCGCTTCTGTGAATTTTCCCTCAGCCTGACATTTTGCAGCTTTCCGTCCTTTGTATGCCTGACTCCCACACATCGCATCCTCGATTTGATCAGCACGGAAACGAGCTTTGCATTCTTTACAGTCCACCATCGGATCGGTGAAATTGGCGACGTGACCCGAAGCTTCCCAGACACGTGGATGCATCAGAATTGCTGCGTCGATCCCCTCGATATCCTCACGAAACGTCATC
This sequence comes from Bacteroidota bacterium, assembly GCA_003541875.1. GTDB lineage: Bacteria > Bacteroidota > Ignavibacteria > UBA10030 > UBA6906 > UBA11986. Next base: position 2,296 of record DPLS01000098.1, read on the forward strand.
GCCCGCCACCATTGCTCCTTGATGTTGCGGAGAAGCTCCACTCCCAACGGGCCGTAGTCCCAGCACCCATTCAGGCCACCGTAAATCTCACTTGACTGAAAGACGAAACCTCTCCGCTTGCACAGACTGACGATCTTATCCATCACTGCAGTTCCAGCATTTTGCTGTCCCGGTTTCTGCTGAAGTGTTTTGTCGTTACTAATGGCCGACCTCCTTATTCTCGTTGAAAACTCGTAGGGACGTTCAATTCCTGCCCGCCACCAGTGTGCAATGAAGGCAGCCTCGCCTAAGTCCTGCAGGGCAGGACGTCGGCGAGCAGGCGGGGACCGTGCTTGCATCACCATACATACCAGTCATCAGAATTTACTCTAAATCCCTTTTCAAAACAAATGTGATCGTCTCGACGACCATCCCGTCCGAGACAATGTGCATTGCAACTGTGCTCTCTTTGGTTCGTTCAGTAGCCACAACTCGCGCATTGAAGTCCGAAAGCTGGCGGCTCAGGTCATGATTGAAATCCAAACTGATGAACTGCGGAGGCACATACACACGTCGTTCTTTTCTGATGAACCGCTTGTCGCGAGCGAAAACGCTCCATGACTTTGCCCCCCTGGCATCAATCTGATAGCGGTTGAAGAGGGTATCGATAACAACATCGATCTGATTCAGCGACGGGCGGGATGGGACTTGTTTCCCAGCGGAGAGTCGGGATGTCCTGTCGGTGGATTTATCCAACGCGAACAACATCAATGCTACTACTGCCAACATCGCGACCACGCGCCACCGGATTGCGTTCGACAACTCTCAATCCTCACGCGTTCTTGAATGTTGGCTTGTCCCATTGGGGCTTGCGTTTCTCGAGAAATGCTGCAGTGCCCTCTTTGAAATCTGCGGTATCGCAACAATCACCAAAGAGCGATGCCTCACGTTCCTGTCCCTCACTCAGCGTGCTCTCGGCCGTCATGTTCACGGCTTTCAACGACATGCGGACTGCTATCTGCCCCTTGCCGGCAATGAGCTGCGCCATCGCCATCGCGGTGTTGAGCAGATCGGCTTGAGGCACAACCTTGTTCACGAGCCCGACCCGTAGGGCTTCTTGTGCATCAATCTGATTTCCTGTCAGGATCAACTCCATCGCTCGTCCACGCCCTATCAGACGTGCAAGGCGCTGTGTCCCACCATAGCCAGGAATGATGCCAAGGTTCACCTCCGGCTGACCGAACTTTGCATTCTCCGACGCAATGCGAATATGACAGGCCAGTGCCAGTTCACATCCGCCGCCAAGCGCATAGCCGTTCACTGCAGCAATCACCGGTTTGCCGAGGTTCTCAATCAAGTCAAAGACCTCCTGACCCTTTGATGAGAATTCCCTGCCCGTCTCCTTGTTCAGCACGGTCAATTCTTTGATGTCTGTGCCGGCGACAAATGCTTTGTCCCCCGCCCCGGTCAAGATGACGACATCAACCGTGTTATCCGTCTTGATTTCAGTGAAGAGCGATCTCAACTCCGACTTCGCCTGCCCATTCAGAGCGTTCAGCTTGTCAGGTCGATTGATGGTGACAGTCGCGATGCGGCTGTTTACCGAAAAGAGAAGTGTTTGACAGGTCATATGCTGGATCCAAAATGATATACGGCAAACGAAGTAACGGGGTCTTCAACTATCAGTTGACAATTCACCATTAGCAATTCTCAATTTCTTGTCACACCACTTCCACCCTGCTCTGGTCCCCAATCATAAACCTGTGTACGCGGGGCTTTCCAGTCCCTTCCACAACTTCAACATCATTGCCAAGGATGCTTCCTTCAAGGCGGATGCCGATACTGAGGATCTTGCAGTCACGCAGAATGATGCTGTACTCCACCTCGCTTTTCCTGATGACCGTATTGTTCCCAACAGCAGTAAACGGCCCGACATACGCATCCTCAATCACACAATTCTCTCCGATGATTGCCGGACCTCTGACAATGCTGTTAACAATCCTGGCCCCCTTGCCGATCACCACTTTCCCCGAAACTGTCGAATGGTTGTCCACCGACCCATCGATGGTCGGCGTGATATTGTCCAGCACAAGTCGGTTCGCTTCAAGCAAGTCATTCGGCTTGCCGGTGTCTTTCCACCATCCGGTAATCTCGGCATACCCGACTTTGTATCCCTTGTCGATCAGGTACTGGTGAGCATCGGAGATTTCGAGCTCACCGCGCGCACTTGGCTTGATCGCCTTGACCGCTTCGAAGATGCAGCTATCGTACAAGTAGATGCCGGAGACGGCAAAACTGCTCTTCGGATTCTTCGGCTTTTCTTCAACAGAAACAATCCTTCCGTCTTTGATCTCCGGAACCCCGAACCGTTCCGGATCTTTCACCTTCGCCAGCGTGAGAAAACAATTGCACCCACTTCGCTCAAACTCATCGACAAATCGCTTCACGCCACCAACCACCATGTTGTCGCCGAGGTAGAAAATGAACTTGTCCCTCCCCATGAACTTTTCGGAGAGGGCAACAACCTGAGAAAGCCCGCCAGGAACGAGCTGCGGGATATAGGTGATACGTACCCCCCAGCGCGAGCCATCGCCAATCGCTTTCGGCACCTCATCGCTGTCGGCGTTGTGCACGATGGCAATCTCCTTGATGCCTGCACCGGTCGCAGCTTCAATGGCATAGTGCAGGATGGGCTTGTTCGCAATCGGGATGAGATGCTTGTTCTGCGTATGTGTTATCGGACGCAGTCGCGTACCGCGGCCTCCACTTGCAATGAGTGCCTTCAACGTGTCTCCTTTGAGTCAGACTTAGTAAATGAATGGACGAGATTTCTGAGCGCCAGAGCACGCTCCTTCGTGAGTGACCCTTTCCGCTCGGCAAGTTTTGCTGTCTCTAACGTAAGAGTTCCAAAGTACGGAAGCAACTCAGGCGCCAATTTCTTGATGGAAGCAAAATGCCCGGCAACAGTCTCAACGCCCCCGCGCGCCACCGGTCCGGTGAGAGCTGCCTGAGGCGACGAAAGCTTGACGTTCCGCAGTGTTGAAATTAAGATCGGCTGGAAAACCTTGAAGAAGTCTTTTTCGCTGGAACCAAACCGTTTGAACATGGACTCGAGTATGGACATGACCGTCGTGAGATGATTCGACCCTACAACACAGGCAGCATGGTAGAACGCCCTCATCTCAGGCTTGACAACGATGACTTTCCCCTCAAGCTTTCTCGCAAACTGCCTTGCTGTCTTGACGGCTTTCGGTGTTCCATCAACTGCGTAGTAGATGCCTCTGGCTGTCGGGACGATGTCCTTGGGTCGAAAATCGCGAGGGAATGTCTGTAGCGGATGAAAGGAAAAGACTGTTGCGCCTCGCTCTGCCACTGGGGCCAAAGCCCTTGCCGTAAGCATCCCGGAGGCGTGACAGACGGATAGTCTTCTGAAGTCAATATCACCAAACCAGGCAAGCCCTCGCACCACATCCTCTATTGCTTCGTGGGGAGTGGTGATGTAGATAAGATCAGTCGAGGAAGGAATTGCCGTGAGCGAATCAGACACATTCTTACAGCGAAGAAATTTGCCTGCAACCTTTGCTGACTTCATCGTACGACTGACGACGCAGACAATTTTCTCACCATTTTCTACAAGGACGCGACCAAGAACTGTGCCTACTTTGCCGGCTCCAACAATCGCGATGTTATGCATAGGCGGCAGCAGAGAGATAACCTACCACCTGATGAGAATCTCCTGTGACGTCTCCGGAATTGCAGTGATGGAGAACAGTCATTTCCCTGACGCCAAGACGCTCGAGTGCGAGCATCACCGCAACGGTTGGACCTCCACCACAAGCTTCAGCCTGTTGGGACTCCAGATCGTGCATCAGCCCTTCGTAATCAAACTTGTTTACATGGTTAACCACGATGGCGTCCAGCTTGTTCGCAACGCTTGATGGATAATAATGTGAGAGGTCCGTACTGGCAACTAGCAATGCATTCTTGCCCTTCAGCACCTCGCCGAGCGCCTCTCCCAGACCAAAGCAGCACTCCCGTTTCTGATCGCCAACAACAAGCGGAAGGAACTTGAACTCACCCAATACATACTGAAGAAAAGGGAGATGAACCTCAACTGCGTGCTCTTCGCCGTGACCGGAATATGAAAGATTCACCAGAGGAGTTTGCTGCAGCAACTTCTCACGTAGATCCTTGTCAACCGGCACGACACCCAATGGGGTCGAGTATGAATCTCCCGGAAAAACCGACACGCCATCAAAGTACTCACGGTGACTTGGTGAGACGACGACCACTGTCGAGTACGTTGCGCCCTGAAGGAGAGCATACGCATGAGCCGCCGTCGGTCCCGAATAGACATAGCCGGCATGCGGACCGATGACACCTCGGATGGTGCCGCCGATCTTGGGAGACTTCGCTGCCGCAATCATTTCACGAATGTTCTCGCGCAGCTCTTCCTTGTCTGCAGGATAGAACAGCCCGCAGACTGAACATTCGCGTTCTGCTTTCTTCGTCATCACGCTGGATGCCCGCGAAACACTTCCTCCTCATCAATCACTTCCGCACTGAACACGCTGATCTTTGCATCCGGTTCCCTCCAGGCCAATCTGTGTAGGCCCGACTTCCGGCACACGGCTTCGAGGAACTCTTCAGCGTTCCATCCGTATTCAGTTGCCACTTGCGGTAGCAACACGCCCTTGCTGAATCCAAGCTCAAGCATCAACCCGTGCGTTCCCACTTGCACCTCCGCTTTGTTGTAGATCCGCCGCATCGGCGAGAGGACGGAGATTTCGAGGGTTGCTTGTTCAAGCTCGCTTGGAGTGAGTGCGGGAAACCGCGGGTCGTCGAGTGCTGCTCTCGCCGCCACCTCCGAAACCACTTCGGCGAGCGGCAGGAGCGACTCCATGTACCCGATGCATCCCCTCAACTCACGGTCAATACGAATCGTGACAAACGCCCCACGTGGGTGAAGCAATTCCTGCGACGGGTGAAGATCGAGTGCGCCCCCCCTGCGAGTAGCGCCTTCCTGCAGTGCAGCAGCGATTGAGCTTCGTGCGATCTCCAACAACTCTCGTTTCAAATCCTGTGTCAACATGGTCGAGAGCCCTGCTGTTCAGCCGAAACGTAACCAAAAAGGGATGGATATTCAAGGCAGGAGAAATTTATCCGACATCCTGTTTTGGTCATTGCGAGGAACGCTCTTTGTGACGAAGCAATCTCATC
>DPLS01000068.1:0-3111 GCA_003541875.1 Bacteroidota bacterium
CGAGCCAACGCTGATCGATGCGCAATATGTGGAGGTCTATTTGATGGATAAACAATTTGAAGAAGTTGTCCTGATTCGAACTAATGGAGCTAACAAGATTCATCGATATCCCATCGGTGAAGGAACGATCATTCCCTTAGTAGGTGATAAAATCCTTTTCGGGGACTATGGCAACTTCGTTGTGGTGTACAGAACATTGAACTATCGGCAGAAAATCATTTATGCGTACATAGAATAAAGGCAAAAAATGCTTGACTTCTTAACGGTTTTCCTATATATTCGTTATTAACAAGTTGGCAATAACACAAACCGATAAGGAGTCAAGCATGGGAGAGCAAATTCCACTACGTATGCAACTCAGTCGTTTCAGCACAGGGACATACAATTCCAAGGATGTGAAGACGCAAATTTCTGCAGGGTGGTTTGATTGGTTTTGTCGGGAGACGTCGCTGGCCGGCAAGACACCTTCCTTGTATCGAGTCCTCCAGAGAATCTCCACCAGTCCTCGTTTGAACCTTGCCACCATGTACGCGTTTTTCAAGAACAACTGTCCCGCTGTTGGGAGCCTGTATGATTCCATCAGCATCTGTGACCTCGCAACAGGTGATGTGTTGTTCTGGATTGCTCCTTCTGTCGGGTACGGTCCTGATAAGGGTAAGGCGCAAGTGTTCAGTGTCAAGGAGTCAACTGATGCACCTGCTGCGTCTGGGAGGTTGAAGGACGTGGTCAACTGGTTTGTTCCAGCTAAGTCGGTGGCAGCTACGCTTCGTCCTAAGATGCCTGCGGATCCGTTTGCCGCTATGAAGAAAGTTTATAATGAGGCTGGTATTGATTTGCATGATGTGCCGCCCGGTATGCAATCGGGTGTGAACAAACTCGTCAAGGAAGTCATACGCCTTCGTACTCAGGTAGCCGGCAGATAGTACGAGCCAACGCTGAGAGATGCGCAATATGTACGTGTGAGATATGGAGGTTTGTTATGATTGTTCTGAAGCGTAGGGCTTGCGACAAGTGCGGTTGCCGTGCTGATTATCTTCTCCAGGGTCTTTGTCCGGAATGCTGGGATGAGGAATACGACGCGTCAATCGCGAGCTTCAATCCTACGAAACTGCGACCTGTACAGTACTACGGGAGAGAGTGGGAACCGTCCTTGAGATAGTCCTTATTCGGAGTAAATTTCACATACCACTAAAATAATCCTTGACTTTTTGTGCATTTTCCTATATATTCATGAAACAAGTTGGAAATAACACACTGTCAAGGAGGATTCCACAATGTGCAAGTTGTTAGGGATGAGCTTTCGGAGGGATGTTGACCGGAACAACATGAAGTCGTACCTGCGTGACTTTTTTGATACGTATGGAACTTCGCAGCCGCACGGTTGGGGGATTGCTCTTTACAATGATCCAGGACATGCACCTGTGCTGTTCAAGGAGCCTGTTGAAGCGGCTAAGTCCAAAGCGCTTCGGTACCTGCTGTCCTTGAAGCATGATCCGGCGCGGTATGTCATTGCTCACGTCCGCTTCCGTTCGATGGGACCCATCGTTTACCACCTGACGCAGCCGTTCGTTGAGAAGACATTCACGTTCGCGCATAACGGCACGTTGTACGGACTGAGCAACAAGATCAATACCGAGAAGATCTCCGACAGTCTCTACATGTTTGGAGTAGTCAAGAGGTTCGGGCATGATACTACAAAGTTCACAGGGCAGTTGCAAGTGATGAACAAGCACGGGAGTATGTCCATTCTTGCTTCAGATGGGCGCTACTTGCTGGCCTACAGGGACAATAAAGGTTGTACACCGTTGTCCTATAGGCCGTTCCAGGGTGGTTTCATCGTTTGTTCAGAGCCTATTTTTGGCAGGAAGAGTGCGTGGACGGAGATACGCCCGGGTACATCCATGGTGTTCAAAAACGGGAAGCTTGTGGACACAGTTGTGACTACCCCAACACGTGAGGATTACATCGATGTCTATGAGAGGAGCGCTTTCGGATTTTAGGTAAGTTTTCTCTGGATTGGGAGGGTGGCTGTTTCCAGCCACCTTTTTCTTTGACTACTAAAATAATTCTTGACTTCTAAACGATTTTCCTATATATTCATAATCAACAAGTTGGTAATAACCAGGAGGCAATGGAAATGGATGAAGGCTCGATCCGCTGTTACACGATTGTTCACGAGGATGACGTTTATCCGTTTATCCGTTCTGACAGTGCAGACTACACGGACGAGGCATTCTTGAGTTGTGTTCGGCAGATTCGTGCGCAGCAGGGTGACGATCAGAGCCTGTTCGGTATGCTTGACAGCCTGGAGAAACTTGGTTTCAGGTATGTCAAGGGTCCTTCTTACATCTACATCAATGACGAACTCGCCTAATTCGTAGGAGGTTTTGAGAATGAGTAAACTTTATGTTCTTGACAGTCGCGGCAGCACGGGTGATCCTAAGGATATTCGGTTTTTCAAGCACCCTTTGGAGAAGGATTTTGATCACTTCCGAAAGTCTGTTCTCATGGCTGAAAAAATAGGCAGGGAGGGAGGAGACTTCGACGTCGTGATGGCGGGTCTGAATTACCACCCTGTATACCAAGACCAGTGTGTCTGGTTGGATACCACTTCCCTCGCCGCTGAGTTGTGTTCGGAGGATCTTGACTCTACCAAAGACGTCACCATCCTGGACAACGTCAGGGTTTATGACGGTTACGGCAAACCTCGCACGATCGTCGCCTCCATCGCTCAGCAAGGTTACATTCCTGATCTTTACGTTCGCTATTCTGGCAACGATGACGATCTGTATAACGACGGTGTGTTCATCAACAATGTCATGAAGAGGTTGCGTGAGATTGGATATGTAGGCAAAAACTTCGGTCGCGCGGAACTCGGGATGCAAGACGAGAACATGGCAGTTCTTGAGCCTGGTGATGAATTCGACAAGTGGGTTACCGAGAAGTACGGTTGGGTGAATCTGGATCCTGACACTTCCTACTAGCAGACAAAGTCGACCGGCAAAAATAGTGGCAAGCCAGCAATACTTGCCACTATTTTTTTTTGTTGAACACTAAAAATCCACTTGACAAATTAAAACTTTTCCTATATATTCATAATCAACAAGTTGG
>DPLS01000068.1:3330-4221 GCA_003541875.1 Bacteroidota bacterium
TATATATTCATAATCAACAAGTTGGCAATAACGCTTACTTACAGGAGGTAACACAATGTCTGCAAAAAGTAGAGCTCGTCAGAATCAAATGATGGCTGCTTTGGTAGCGCATCAGGGCCAGCCGAAAATGCTCGCCCATCAGTTGCTGGTGTTGGCCGATGAGCCGGAAACCGTCATCGAGATCAATGAGACGACCTCGATGCGCGAAGTCCTGGTGAATGTCGGGAAGCTCATGTCGGCCAAGCGTATGCTGTTGGTAGACGTCGATGAGTGGGCTCAGCGCCTCATCGCCGCTTCGGGTGTTGTCGAAACCGCGCCGGAGCCGGAAGTCGTACAGGTTCCCGAGAACGTCATCATTCTTTCGGAGACCGCTGTTGTTGCCAAGAAGGAGCGTGCGCGGCGCCGGGTTTACATCAGCAAGATGGTCGCCATGATCGAGACCGGCGACTACACTCACGAACAGATCCTGGCCGCTGTCCTGGAAGAGTTTCCGACTCTGAACCGGCTGACCGTGAACACCGTGCTCGTGGACTTCAAGAATCCCAAGTACAGCGCGCTCAAGGGGCGCCTGGTCAAGGCCGATGCTGAAGGAAAACTCCGCTTCGTCGAACCTCTCGCTCTGCAGGCCTAGGATAAGGGGGCGCTTTTAGGCCCCCTTCACCCTCACCGATTTGTCTACCAGGAGGAGTCTGTATATGAAACTGAAAGATGCACGCGAGCTGGTTCGCGCCAAGACGATTGAGGACATGGAGGTCGATATTTGTGCACTCGTTGTCAGCGAAGAGTTCAGTCGGAAGGTCTCTCATTTCGAAGAGAAGATTGACTACAGGACGCGAGCTGTTGAGCGTCCCGTACGTATGAAGGAGGCATTCACCACGGATTGGAACATCG
>DPLS01000368.1:0-959 GCA_003541875.1 Bacteroidota bacterium
TTCTGTCACTTCATCATGTGTACGCTGTCGGGAATAGCTTGCACGCACAAACTGTCCCCACGGAAGTTTTGCACGGACCTCGAACTCGGCACCTGATGCGTCCACGCTGCTTCTGTTCTGATATTGACTGAACGAATCCGCAGGATCGACCACCTGATCTATCAGGTTCGTCATTCGGTATTTGTACAAGGAGAGAGAGGCAGAAATCTCGTCCGTCAGCCTCTGCTCCAGGATCAGCTCCAACGTTCGCATCTGTTCAGGCTTGACCGCTGGATTCGCTTTTGCTTGCGTGGGAAGGTCCTCATAATACGATTCGTAGAAGTTAGGCGCGCGGAACGCTTCTCCGTAGCCAAGTTTGACCGAAGTGTTGTGAGTCGGCCAGAAGACGATCATTGCTCTGGGCATCGTCGACGCACCTTTGTCGGAATAGCTGTCATGCCGAAGGCCGAGAGTCACTGAAAGATCCTCGGTCATCTGAAGATCATCCTGCACGTACAAAGAGAAGAGGCTGAACGGCTTGTTACGGTCGAAGTACACCGTCGAAGCATCCCAGGAGCGATACTTCACCTTCCAATTGTTCCGATATTCCCCTCCGCATACCAATCGATTCGTCGGGAGGATGTCCCACAGAAACTGGGCCTCAGCTCCGCCCCAGGAGCCGTTCGCCGCATCAAAGGATGGAGGATCATATGCCCAATTCCCCTCATACCGATAACCATCGACATACCCTCGAACCATGATCCGCTTATCAAGATCGAGCGGGTTTTCGAATTTCACTTCAAGAAAGGCGCGCCTATCGCGCGTCCTCGTCGTCGGGTCGCCGAAGATGGTTTCATAGGGCGCAGTAGGGATGTCCTTATCGCGAGAGGTGAGGATTCCTTGCAAAGAGAGACCCTTGTACTTGACCGTTGCAAGGGCCCCGACACTCTTCTCTCCATCAAGGCCGGATGCGAACCCGT
>DPLS01000368.1:1270-2520 GCA_003541875.1 Bacteroidota bacterium
ACCTGGCAGTTGAGAAGGATGTCCAATCCGTCGGCCAGCTCTGTCCCAAACGTTGCCGACACTTTCTTCCTGCCAAAGCTCCCTCCTTCCGCAGCAATGGAGAAGCCATCGACAGCGCTCCCTTTCTTCGTCACAAGGTTCACGACGCCGAACATTGCACCGGTACCGTACAACGCTGATCCCGGCCCACGCACTATTTCAATTTGAGCAAACGGACTCAGGTCAAGTCCCAAGTCGTTACCCGTGAAGACGGATCCAAAGACGTTTTCATTTAACGTGTGCCCATTCACCAGCAAGAGGAGACGGCTATTGTAATCGCTTGGACGTCCGAACCCACGCACGCCTACGGAACCGTAGTTGCGATCGTTGCTCACGAATAATCCGGGGATGCTTCGGAAGACATCCTCAAGTGTTCGGTACCCATACGTCTCGACATCTCTCGAAGGAACAATTGACACCGATGCCGGAACCTGCTGAATCACTTGGCCGTACTTCGCCCCCGTAGTAACCTGCGTATTGAAAAGCGAATACTGGACGGGTGTGTTGAGCAGAGAGTCAAGATCAGCATCAGAAGTGTCGGGCTGCATTTCCTGCCCGAGAACGCTCGATCCAAGAGGATTGAATATCCAACATACCAAGAGGAGGAAGAGCAACCGTCCGGCGGCTCTCGTGTACGACGGCAACATCATGTGGGTTCGTTCTTGGGTTTCATCAACAATCAATACGCTTCCGATGAACATCTTGCTAACCGATTGCCCTATTCAGGCATCGAAGTCAATCTCGGCCCAGACTCATCGCGTTCGAACGACAGCCAGAACCGGCTGACTGCAACTCCTGTCGGCGAGGGGACAATACACCGCCGAGCCCACCTCCTTACAGACAAACGGCGTACCACCAAATCGCACGAACCGGAATTCCCTCACACTTTGGAATCCGGGTCGAAACTCTGGCTATTGCTTATATTGGTGACTTCTCTTGCTGGATGCGGATTGACATCGGGAAGCGTGCTGAAATTGTGTTGGGCAATATTAACCAGATGGCCAATAGCCGCAGATTGGTTGGAAGGCAAGCAATTCGCCACATTCGATTCACAAGTGCACGGCCTGCCGCCTCGCCGTGTTGCCCGGTCGCCAACGGATGTCTGGAAAGCACAAAGTGTTTTCTAAGTTCCCCGTGTCCGTGAGCCCGCAGCATCCACCTCGACGCCGATGACCTGTTTGATCGAGAGTTGAACTCCCCGTCGGGCATGT
>DPLS01000067.1 GCA_003541875.1 Bacteroidota bacterium
CACACTATGCCCCACCGTCATTCCTGCATCCCAAAGCAGGTGCAGGAACGATTTCGCCGTTTGACTCACGCCCTCACGATTGGCACCTGCAGGACATAGCACCATCACGTCAACATCCGAATGGGGGCAAAGCTCACCCCTACCGTATCCCCCAAGCGCGAGAATCGCCACTTCGTCGCGCAAACCATCGGTGCTCATCTCGTGGATGGAGCGGATTGCTTCATCCATCGCAGCCGTAAGTGCGGAACATGTGGCAAAGCCATCAGCGCCGCCGCGATGAGCTTCGGCAATTTCTGCGTGCCGACGTACCAGGAATTGTCTGACAGATTGAGGATCGACGGACATGGACCCAAGAATGAACTGATGAAATCTCGTGGGTGAATATACTGATTGAAGGAAGGAATATCAAACAAAACGGACATGAGGCAACGGGGCCTTTGATGTTATCTTCAGAGCAACGTCACCCCCAGGGCAAGCCTCTGCATTGTGGCGATTCGAACTGACTGAAGTTGCAAGGGACAACCTCTCACTTCATCAACCCAATCTTCTTCAGGAGATCGACAAACCGAGGGTCTGACCGATACGGATCCCATTCCCCATCCTGTGTAAGCCAGATCAACGAGCCGGAATGATTCTGCAGATCAGCATTGAGCCACTTGAAAACGTCTTTGTCATCACCAAGGCCGGCATACACTCTCGCTATGTAGTAGCCCGGGCATGTTCTGGTGGTATAGCGCTGTTCGAGCTCCTTCACGATTTTCACCGCCTCGTCCCGTCTTCCCAACAAACCAGAACAATACCCCAGAAACGATACAGCCTCGGGTGAATGACCGGAGACTTCCACACCTTTCGTCGACGAAGCATATGCTTCCTGCAGCTTCCCGAGTCTTATGTAGGATTGTGCTTTCCTGTAGTATGCCGGACTGAACGACGAATCAATTCCCAACACGGCGTCCATTTCCCGGAGTGCTCCTTCGTACTTTCCCTCAAAGTAGTACGCAATCGCAACGTTGAGACCTATGACCGGTGAGAGGGGATCGAGTTCCTGTGCTCGCTTGATTGCCCTAAATGCTTCCTCGTGACGACCAAGCGAATGCAACAGGATGCAGTACCAATGATACGCTGTTGGATAGTTTGGATTGAGGGAAAAAGATGTTTTGAATTCCTGTTCAGCCCGGTCCCAATTCCACATCGCATAATTCGCGAATCCAAGAGTCGCGTGCGCTTCTGCAAGAGAATTGTCGATCTCAAGTGCACGAGAGGCGGCGGCAACTGCTTTGGGGTACGTTTCTTTCCCAGGCATACCCGCATATTGTTCCAGAAGTGCATAGCAATCAGCCAGACCAACGTACGCCAGCGCATAGCTCGCATCCAAAGCCAACGCCTGATTGAAACACTCAATGGCTTTCAGAATCTCCGCTGCTCGCCGTTTGTTCCAATAGTATCGGCCCTGGAGATAGAGCTTGTATGCCTCGGGGTTTTCGGTGTAGCGCTTCGCGAGGGTTTTCTTCACCTCACCGCTGAGGCCAAGACGCAAACGATTCGATACCTCATTTGTGATCTCATCTTGAAGAGCAAGAAGTTCCTTGGAGTTGCGGTGATACTGCTGTCCCCAAAGCTGTGACTGCTTCTCCACGTCGACAAGGTCAACCTGAACGCTCAAGTCATCTCCCTGGCGCGTAATCCTTCCTGCTAGCACAGCATGGACTTTGAGTTTCATTCCGGTTTCCTGCGGGTCGGTTCCCTTGAATCGAAACGCAGTGCTTCGCGGAACTACGCGAAGATCGGGAATCTTCGTCAGGCTGTTAATAATGCTCTCAGTTATTCCGTCGCTCAGGTACTCCATGCTTTGATCGCCACCCGCATTCTCAAACGGAAGCACAGCGAGAGAATCCAGCGCCTCTCCTTGACCTCGAAGCAAGAACCAGGTGACGGATACTACAACAAGAAGTGCAAGCGTAGCTGCAACTGCGACCTTCACCCACGACTTACGCTTTTGAACTGGCCGTACAGGTAACTCATGAGTAGTGGATTGAAGACGTTTCCCTTCCGTGTCCCGTTTGAACCGTTTTAGATCAACAGCAACCTCACGAGCAGATTGATAGCGGTTGTCCCGATCCTTCTCCAAACACTTCATCACGATGCGTTCAAGATCGGGTTCGACTTCAGGCTTTGTCGTTCGAATTGATGGAGGATCGACATTCACAATCTCATACATCACTGCAGCTTCGTGCCCGCCTCTGAACGGAAGCTGTCCAGCAAGCAACTCATACATGACAACGCCAAGCGCGAAGATATCTGTCCGATGATCAGCTTCGAGGCCTTGCACTTGCTCAGGTGACATGTACGCTGTTGTTCCGATAGTGCTGCCTTCTTTGGTAAGCGAGGAAACACCCTGCAACTTCGCCAGCCCGAAGTCCATGATCTGAGCCCGGCCATCCGATCTCAACATGATGTTGTCGCTCTTTATATCCCGATGAATTATTCCTTTCTCATGGGCCGCCGCAAGCCCCTCAGCAATCTGGGCGGCAGCATCTACCGCCTGCTTCATCGAGATGGTATGCTTCGCTTCGCGCAGGGTCTTTCCTTCCACGTACTCCATGACGATGAATGTTTGGCTCTCGAAGCTCTGAATGTCATAGATTGTACAAACGTTCGGATGATTGAGGGCCGAAGCAGATTGAGCTTCCTGAAGGAATCGCTCTTTGTCCTGGTCGTTTGACGAAACACTCTGAGGCAAGAATTTCAGCGCAACCGTCCGCTTGAGTTTCGTATCCTCGGCCTTATACACCACGCCCATGCCGCCTTCACCAAGTTTCTCAAGAATCCTATATTGTGCAATAGTCTGACCGATCATTTCTTCTCAGCAATAAGTTTCTGAAAGCGAGGATTGTTCCGCAATGGATTCCATGCGGGATCAAGATGGAGGATTGGAACTGTAACAGGGGAGAAGATTCTCAGAAGTTTCTCGAGCATGTGGATTGCCGCCTCGTTGTGTCCCACCATCGTGTAAATAAGCGCAAGGTCTTGCATTCGATACGGGGTATTGAGAGCTTCGACTGAAAGCGGAACGAGGTCTATAGCATGCTTTCCCTCACGGATCGCCTCATCAACGCGTCCAAGCCCGGCGAGACAGATGCCGAGCGAGCTACGCATGCGCGGATCGTCCGGGTGGTTCCGGACGTCCCTCTCCAGAATGGTTCGGGCGGCATTGAACAGCACCTGTTGTTTCTCAGGCTGCTTCATGTAGCCATGGATCTGGGCTAAGATCATTTCCCGTGGGATATACCACTGCTGGTAGGAAAACACTTTGGGTTCACCGGACTCAAGACGACCAGCGGCCTGGCTGAACTTTCCATCTAACACGTCAACCATGATTGTGCAATACAAGAACGTCGCGTCCCCACGACCAACTCCTCGATTGATTGCATCCTCCAAGGCACCGCGAGCCCTGGGAATATCTCCTCTCCACAACAAGTACAGAAGTGATTTGTTGTAGTATCCCTCCGCAACATCTGGCACCAGATTGATGTAACGGTTATAGGTCTGCTCCGCCTCGGCGAACCTCGTCGACATAAGATACGTGTTCGCAAGGTCTTCCATATTGCCGGGCGATCGCGGGTCAATATTGACTATGCGTTCAAAGTAGGTGGTCGCTTCAGCAAAATGTCCCTGGCGGCGGTCTACCGAAGCAATGCCAAGCAAAAGATCTATGTTGTTCGGATCTGTGTTAAGTCCACGCTGGAATTCTTGCCGACCCTTTTCAAAATCACGCAGACAATGATAGTAGTACCAACCCATTGCTCCGTGTGCATCGGGAAGATCCGGATCGAGCTGCAACGCTCGTTCGGCCGCTTGCTTCGATTTTTGTACACGACCCTCCGTGTGATCGTAGTACTCCCAGTAGATATTAGAATGCAGAAATCCGAGCTTCGCAAATGCCTTGGCAAAGGTCGGATCCAGATCGACAGCTCGCTGGAACATCTGTTCCGCCATACGAAAG
>DPLS01000007.1 GCA_003541875.1 Bacteroidota bacterium
CCCACAATATTGAGTCACGCCTTGAGGACAGGAGCTGAGCCTGCCAACCGACCCTTCACAGATACGTCCAACGGTTCAGGTCGAGCACCGTGAGGAGTTTCTCCGCCATTTCCTCCTCCACCTTCGTGCATTCCTCCACCAGACATACCGCCACCGTGAGGCCTCCCTCCGCCACCATCTCCATGTCTCCCTTCGCCCGTCCCGCCGGGTCTCGATCCCGGGTCAAACTTGCCTGTCGCAATGCTGATCTTTAGTGTTGATCCCGCGGCCGCCTCGACAGCATACGGATGTTCGGTCGACTTCCTCAAAGGCACCTTCAGTTCATACGCCCCTGACTCTTGCGAGCCACCCACTTTCACGCTGATGCCGGGAGATTGCACAATCGAGAAAAGATTCTTATCATCCTTGCCCGGTCCGAGTATCTCCAGGTCCTGAAGTGCTTGCTGAGCAATGCGCTCCCTCTCATCGCTCCCGGGGGTTTCGTCAGGGTTGAACGACGGTTGCCTTCCTTGCCCGGCCATCCCGATGGGATACAGATCTCCTACCCGCTGGCCATCTTCGGACTCGAACCATAGAGTCAGTCCCGTGCCAATTACTTGACGCCGGAATTGCCGATCTGCTGATGTCAAACAGAGGTACACGAAATCCTGATCGTTTCGGACTCCGAGAAATACTTTTGTGTCTTTGAGATTGGTAAGACCGGAACCCCACTCATTAGCGTTTCCATCAACAGTCACCTGAGTGTTGCCCCATGAACTGGACATCTCAGTAGTACTGCCGCAGCCACCAAACATCGACATGGCAGCCAAAAAAGAAACCGATACCTGAAAAACAAATTGGCCGTTATGGAGTAATGTTATGAGTCTTACGCGGCAGTTATTCATTGTCTGTATTCCTTTCGGTGAATTCTGCGAGCTTCAGGAGAAGTCTACGCTCGCCTCTTGGTGGTTTAGGTCAATCGTTAGAAGCAAGTGATGCTTCCAAGGTTTAATCGAACAGAGGACAAAACCAAGGGTGGCAAGAATCCCCAAGGGGGAGGTACCCTTTGTTATACTGGGTGCAACAAGTTGCTGCTGTGCGCCCTCGAAAGACCGCTTCTCAAATGGATGCAGCAGGTTATCAGTTTTGAAACAGAAAGAAAGCCGCGGGTTGGACACCCCCCGATTCCCACGCAGTTCCCCACGGGGTTTCTGGCACACATTTTTGTCGAAGTAACGGCTAAAGGGGCACAACATGCGAAACGCTAGAATTGGCAGCAACAAGAGAGCCACGATTGCGAAGAAGGTACATATCAGGTGCAGTGCTTGCAGGCACCGCGACACTAGCATCTTCTGTGACCTGGCGGGAACACACCTGAACACGATCGACGAGCAGCGGGATGTCCACACGTTCGACCGGGGCCAAACCATATTTTACGAGGGAAACCCAGCATTTGCGATCTACTGCGTGTTTTCCGGTTTGGTGAAACTTTTCAAGACAAGCAAGAGAGGTGAGCGTCGCATCATTCGACTCTTGGGGCCTGGCGAGATCATGGGTTATCGAGCTTTGGTTGCCAATGAGCAGTACGCTGCCACAGCCGAGGCCGTGGAGGCGACGACGGTCTGCATCATTTCCAAGGACACTATTCTGCTCCTATTGAGGGAGGCTCCCGCGGTTGCACTGCGTCTCCTGGCGAAGATGGCGCACGAGCTAAGGACTTCCGAAGAGCAGATGCTCGACGTCGCCTACACTTCAGTACGCCAGAGAATAGCCCAAACTCTTCTGTTTCTGATGAGAAAGACGCGAGCAGGCGGAAAAGACGTCGCTTCCCTCGAAGTTCCCCTTCTGCGAAAGGAAATTGCCGACATGATCGGTACCACTCCTGAGACGCTATCCAGGACGCTCCGGCAGTTTTCCCAAGCGGGGATTCTCAAGGTGACACGATCAAATATCTGTGTCCAGAAACTCTCCAGACTCCAATCCCTCGCTTCCGAGTCAATCGGTCCGACTTGACCTTGGTCAAGTTCTGAGTTGACGTCCCTCATTGGAGCAGGTACCCTTCCTGCGTAATTTGCAATTGCGGGGTAACAATACTCACCGAGTTGCTTTTCACAATCATTCCACAACAGGGAGGGGAAACCACCATGAAAGTCTCTAAGATCGTGATTCTTTGTGTGGCGATACTTTGTATTGCTGGAATCGCTTTGTCGCAAGGACTGACTAACAAGGAGCAACTGGGGAAGGCAATCTTCTTCGATGCAAATCTGTCAACACCAACTGGCCAATCGTGTGCGACTTGCCACGGGCCAGATGTGGGTTTCACTGGCCCAAGTTCAGTCATCAACAATACTACCGTCGTCTATCCGGGTGCGGTACCAACACGGTTTGGCAACCGTAAGCCGCCGACTGCCGCCTATGGTGGCCAAAGCCCTGTTATGTTTTATGAAAGCAAGACCGGCCTCTTTGTCGGTGGTATGTTCTGGGACGGACGAGCGACTGGCTGGGAATTGGGTGATCCTTTAGCTGAACAAGCTCGCGGGCCATTTCTCAATCCAATGGAGCAAAACAATGCCAGCAAGCAAGTGGTGATCGACAAGATTCACTATGAGTCGAGCTACGCATCGTTGTTCGAAGCCGTCTACGGGCCGACGGTGTGGAACAACACTGACAACGCTTACAA
>DPLS01000071.1 GCA_003541875.1 Bacteroidota bacterium
GCAGGAGTGAGTGTGCGCAATTTGAATATGTGGACGAATGGTGTCTTGGGTTCGCGGGTTGGGGGGTTGATGGAGCCGTATTCAGATGACCCCGCAAACAGAGGCTTGACACTGACCTCATCCGACCAAATGAAGTCTGCTGCGATGCAGGCGCTCGAGAAGGGCTTTCAGGTATGTGTCCATGCAATCGGCGACCGGGGAAACAACATCGCGCTGAATGTGTATGCTGAGGTTCTCAAATCCAACCCGGCAAAAGCAAAGGACGCTCGGTTTCGCATTGAGCACGCGCAGGTTCTTGAGCCAAACGACATCGGGCGCTTCCATCAGTTGGGCGTGATCCCTTCCATGCAGCCGACACATTGTACATCGGACATGTATTGGGCGGAGGAACGACTCGGTTCGAAGCGTGTGCAGGGTGCGTACGCGTGGCGATCGTTATTGAATACGGGCTTGATCATTCCCGCAGGTTCCGACGTTCCTGTGGAGAGTCCCAATCCGCTTTGGGGTTTCTATGCCGCAATCACGCGACAGGATCACAAGGGTTGGCCCGAAGGAGGATGGCATCCTGATCAGCGAATGACTCGTGAAGAAGCGCTAAAGGCATTTACGTTATGGGCGGCATACGCGTCGTTCGAGGAGAACACACGGGGAACAATTGAGGAGGGAAAGGTTGCGGACCTTACTATCCTCTCCGATGACATCATGGAGATTGAGCCGAAGAAGATTCTTGATGCCAGCGTGGAGATGACGATCATCGGCGGGGATATCGTTTATACGGCTGCGATGTTTGCCCATCTCGCGAAGGAGAAGTCACCCATTGCAGGACGTTGACTGTTGTGCCCGCGCTGTGGAAGGCTCAAATGAATAGGTCCCTTACGAACGTTGAGGGCCGCAACTTCACAGTCAATATTGCCGAGGGCGTGTTGTATGTGGCGGGGGCTGCGTTCATCTCAGGTCAGACTGTGATGCCTGCACTTGTGAGCAGACTCGGCGGAAGCAACGTGGTCGTTGGGTCCGTTGCGGTGATACTCTGGGTTGGGTTGTTCCTCCCGCAAGTGTTCGCCGCACGGTACGTGGAAACTTTGCCATGGAAGAAACCCTGGGCAATCTGGGGTGGCGTTTCCCAAAGGATGTTCATTCTTCTCCTTGCACTTTCCGTACTCATCTTCGGTGAACGCGACTCATCTCTTTCGCTCGTGAGTGTGCTCGTTTGTTTCGCGCTCAGCCAGATAGGACTGGGTATTACAACGCCCGGCTGGTTTGATCTTTTTGCAAAAGTCACCCCCTTGCGCCGGCGGGGGCGCCTGATCGGGCTGAGAAATTCCATCGGGGGGGGAGTTGCATTTCTGTGTGGACTAACATTGACCTGGCTGCTCTCGCATTTTCAATTTCCGCTGAACTACTCGCTGGCCTTCTTCCTCGCGTTTGCCTTCCAAATGCTTTCTGTCGTTGTTCAGTTGAATCTCGTTGAGAGTCAGCCAAGCAAAGTTGTCGCGAGAAGACCCGTGGGTGAATACCTACGACATCTGCCGGGGGTCTTCAAGAATAACAAGTCGTTCCGCTGGTTTATGGTTATGTCAGTGTTCCTTGTTGTAGCCAGCATGCCTGTGGGGTTCTTCACGGTATACGCTCTGAAGCAGTATGGTGGAGATGAATCGATCGTCGGTAAGTTTACGCTCGCCATGGTTGCAGTGCAGGTGGTGAGTGCCTTTGTGAATGGGTATATTGCCGATCATTATGGACAGAAGATAGCACTTTCCATTGCTGCCACCGGTATGCTGTGCGCCAGCGTCATGGCATTCTTTGCGCCCTCGGTTGGGTGGTTCACTCTTGTCTACGTTTTTCTCGGCATGAACTTGGGTAGTGAACTGATGCTGCGATACAACATGGCGATTGGATATGGCCCGGTGGAGCAACGCTCCACCTACGTGGGTCTGATGAATACGGCATTGGCTCCATTCTATCTTGCCAGTTTGGTCGGTGGATGGATAAGCGACCAGTTTGGTTATCATGCTGTCTTTGCAGTTGGAGCGGTTTCGTCCGTTGTGGGAATAGCTGTGCTGATTCTGCGCGTTGAAGATTCGCATGCATTGCAGCTGTCCCCCCCTGAACTTGCTCCAGTAGTGGTCGATAGCAGGCAGTAATGAAGTTGACTGGAAGAACGAAATGAAACCCTCAGAAGATACAGAAGTTCGTATTATCTACAGCCGCAGCGGCTTTGAGTCGAAGATCGGTCACCACGTGCGCAGCAAGATGGAGGCGGTGGTTTGCGAATGGCTCATGGAACATGGAGTCGCGCATCGTCATGGGAGTGAGATGTTCACTGTGCGGGTGGGTGCTTCAGGCACACCGACAGCATATGTGCCCGACATCGTTCTCCACGACAAGGATGAGCTTGGCAGAACCGTGCTGATAGAACCGTTTGATGCACCTACTCCAAGAATTGGTGGCACACGCATCATCGCCACATTCAGGAAAGAAATGAAGAAGAGCTACCGCGTCATCATCGTCGCCAAGAAACAACAGATGGGGAAAGTGTTGGAGGGGGCGTACGATGTGATCGTTGACTATAGCCGCCTTAATGCTTTGGAGAAGGAACTGCCCCTCCCGCCGCGGTGAACGCACCTGCTGACTCGGTGCGGGTTGGAAGGACCTCCGGCATTGCTTTTCACCCTACGCCCGTTTATATTGCACTCTAAGTATGCAAGCGACCGCAAATTCCACATCGAGTTGGACGATCCTGACGCTGATCGAATGGGGGGCGCAGTACCTCAAAGAGCGTGGCTTCGAAGATGCCCGGCTGAATATTGAGCTTCTCCTGTCTCATGTTCTCCATCTCAAACG
>DPLS01000290.1:0-8819 GCA_003541875.1 Bacteroidota bacterium
GGACGGTTTCGCGAGGACCTCTATTATAGACTCAACGCAGTCAAGCTCAAGTTGCCGCCGCTGAGAGAACGGGATGGCGACATTCCCCTTCTGGTCCAGCACTTCTTTAAGAAATACAGTTGTCCGGGGGATGTTTCCACCGAGGTGCTGGAATCTCTGAGCGCGTATCCGTGGAAGGGGAACGTCCGTGAGTTGGAGAATGTAATTGAGAGAGCGACCCTTCTGTCTCGGGGTGAAAGAGTGCAGATCCACCACCTGCCTGAGGAGTTCCAGAACATTGGTCCATCTGGCAAGCAGGCGCTCTCGCTTGAAGAGATGGAACGACAGCACATCGCTAAAGTGTTGAGAATCGCAAAAGACCTCGATGATGCGGCGACTAAATTGGGCATTGACCCGGCTACCTTGTGGAGGAAAAGGAAGAAATACAGCCTCTAGGTAGGAGAGGGGGCGCGATTGGAAATTTCATATTGCATTTTGCAGAACCCCTTAATATATTCATTCCCATGAGGTTACCATCCTCTTCCGCTGTATTTCAGTTCTTGTCTTGCAGTTTGCAAGGGTAGCACTACTGGTCAGGTTGCAGAAACATCTGCGGCGAACCCGATAACCCGTTGAGCATGATACCTTCGATCTCGTGCGCCCGTTGCGCGGGGCTGATGGCACTAATGTTGCACTTCAATGATCTATCGGCTCTCGACACACCATCCAGCAAGAGCCCATCTTCCACCTCCGGGCGAGGTGCTGATGACACACCCAAACAGGGAATCGCAGTCGCCGATCAAGAAGCGGCGCCGTTCAATCACAACATAACGTAACGCTCAGTTTCAAGGAGAAATTCTATGGCAATCAAAACCACCACACTGCAGAGCGGAAAGATCGGCGTAATCGAAGTCAAGGGTTCGCTGGTCGGCGGGGAAGAGACGGATGAACTTCGGAGTGCCGTCGCCGATTTCGTTGAGCAGGGCAACAAGAAGCTGATCATTGATCTGGCAAAGGTGACTTATCTGAACAGCACGGCCATCGGCGTGCTGGTACAGGCACACACGACGTACTCCAAGAACAAGGGGCACGTGAAGCTGTGCGGGATTAACAAAAGTATCAACAACATTTTTGTGATTACGAAGCTGACCATGGTGTTCGACGTGGCTGAAACCCGTGAAGATGCAATAAAGACTTTTGAAGACGGAAAATAGTAACTCATCCATTCATTAATCAATCGAAGGAGTGCATCAATGAAGCAATCCATTTTCCTCACTATCGTGATTTTTGTTACGCTGGTAATAGCGTTGGGGATCTTCATGTTCGTTCTGGGCGATACCTCAAACTTTAAGGACGGAGAGGGACGCCAGAATCCCCTGAATCTTCTCGGCACCATCTACACGGGTGGGATTATCGTTCCTATCTTGATCATGTTGACGCTGATGAACCTGACGCTGGTGTTCGAGCGGACATTCTCGCTCCGGAAAGCGAATGGAAAATCTTCGATAACCTCGTTCCTGCAGAATGTGCAAAAGAGCCTTCTCGCCGGCAAGGTTGATGACGCAATCAAGGCCTGTGATGCCCAGCGCGGTTCGGCTGCAAACATCATCCGGACCGGCCTGGCGCGCTACAAGGAAATCGTATCTGACGGCAAGCTCGATGCAGAAAAGAAGATGGCTGAGACCAAGCGTGCCATCGAGGAAGCGACGAGCCTCGAAACACCGTTGCTCGAGAGGAACCTGATCGCCCTGTCGACGATTGCCTCCATCGCGACGATGTTCGGTCTGCTGGGAACGGTCATCGGGATGATTCGATCGTTCCGTGCTCTTGCGGCACAGGGCGGCGCACCCGATGCAATCCAGCTCTCCATTGGAATTTCCGAAGCCCTGATCAACACGGCACTCGGACTCCTTGCGGCGATCATTGGTATCATCGCCTACAATTTCTTTGTGACCAAGGTCGATAACTTCACGTACATGATTGACGAAGCAAGCTACAATGTCGTCGAAATCCTGAATACGAAGACCAACTAAACCATCAGGTGAGTGTGCTATGCCAAAACTAAAACGAAAACGATACGGTGTTCTGATTGATATGACGCCGTTGGTTGACGTGGCGTTTCTGCTCCTCACATTCTTCATGCTCACGACGCAATTCAAGCCGCCGGAAGAGGTGACGATTGAATTGCCGTCGTCCAATTCCCAGTTCAAGTTGCCAGAGTCGGACGTCATTACGCTTAGCCTGAGCAAGGACGGCCGTATCTTCATGGGCCTCGATTCGCAGCTCTTGCGAAGACGCATCTTTGGGCCGGAGAACGAGCTCAAGGGCAGCATCGAAGTTCCCAAAGACAAGCTTGCCGACATGCTTGTTAAGGCCAGAACAGCAAACCTGAAACTGAGAACTGTGATCAAGGGGGACAAGGGCACGGAGTATGGAGTTGCTGAGGACGTGATGGATATTCTGCAGAAAACAATGATCACGCGATTTAACCTCGTAACGGCTTTAGAGAAACAATAATTCAGACAGGAGGATACAACTATGTCAGGTGGCGGTGGAGGAGGTGCAGAACCCAGATCGCACGGCAAGAAGAAACGAAAGAAAGGCCGTCGGCTCGGTATTCGCATAGATATGACGCCATTGGTGGACGTGGCATTTCTGTTGCTTACCTTTTTCATGCTCACGACATCAATGGTTAGACCACAGACGATGGAGATCAATCTCCCGCCGGAGGATGTGAAGGTGGAAATTGGGGAATCCAATTTGTTGAATCTCTGGGTGGATGAAACCGGGAAAATCTATTGGGCGATGGGCCTTGAATCGGCCAAGAAGATTGAGTTTGCAGACCTTCGAAGCTTCTTGCGGGAGAAGGGAGCAAACCCCAAGCTTACGGTGCTCGTGAAGATTGACCGGAAGGGAAAATACTCTTCGATGGTCGACATCATGGATGAATTGAACCTCACCAACCTCACGCGCTTCAGTCTCGCGCCGATGCTGGAAAAGGACAAGACGTTGCTTGCAAAAGTCCAAAATAATGCTGCAACCAAATAACCAGGAGAGAACCATGGCAGAAATGTCATTGGCGGTGGGATATCAGCAGAGAGAAAAGTACGGAGCGACGGAGCTCAAACAGGTCTATCAGAAGTACTTCATGATAGCGATGGGGA
The DNA here is from genome assembly GCA_003541875.1 of Bacteroidota bacterium. Lineage (GTDB taxonomy): Bacteria > Bacteroidota > Ignavibacteria > UBA10030 > UBA6906 > UBA11986. Next base: position 3,144 of record DPLS01000290.1, read on the forward strand.
TCGCCATCGTTATCCATGCCATCATTATTGGCGGGTACTATCTGATGGAACTCCTTAGCCAGGAGGAGCCGCCGACTCGTATGGTGCGTGTGCTCAAGTACAGCGAGATGGGCCCGCCTCCATCAATTCAGAACACCAACGTGCCGCCGCCGGTTGCGGTGTCCGCTCCAGTGTCCAAGCCAACGGTGGGGGCACCTGTTCCCGTTCCAGACGCTGAAGTAAGTCCCGAGGCAACCCTCGCGTCGCAGACTGAAATGAGTCAACAAACCGCACCGATCGTCGAGTCGTCGGCTGATGGTGGTGTGAGCGTTGAACAGGATATTGAGATTCAGGATGATGGGCCGCCTGCAGACTTCGTTCCCTATGAAAAGGAACCTCAAATCGTGAAGAAGGTCGAGCCGAAGTACCCCGATCTCGCCATGCGTGCGGGCCTGGAGGGAAAAGTAATCGTGAAGATCTGGGTCGACAAGGAAGGGAAGGTGAAGCAGGTTGTCGTGTTGAAGAGTGATGCCGAAATCTTTAACGAGCCGTCCATTGAAGCGGCGAAGCAGTTTGTCTTCACACCGGCCTACATGAACAACGGGCCTGTTGCGGTGTGGGTATCGTTCCCGTTCCGCTTCAAACTGACGGACAAGAAATAGCACGAAGCGAGTCTTGGCATCCCCTATGCCAAGTCATGTTGCATTGATTGTTTTGTGGCTGGGGGCTGCTCGCACATTGAGGTAGCCACATGCAACATGGATCGAATGGAGCGCAAACACAACAGCAGAAGGGAAGGTCGGAATTTCTGCCTTCCCTTTGCGGTATAGAGGGGGACATGAACTACCAAACAGTATTCCGGAATACGATCCTGACAATCTCGGCTGCTGCAATGGTGGTTGGCATACTGGTGATGGTGGGCGCTCTTGTCCCAAGAAATTTCCCGGGTCAATACGGCATTTTGATTGGAGCCGTGGTATTTCTTTATGGCGCGTACAGGTTTGCTGTTACGTACTTCAAGAGGACTGACTGAGATGGTGAGAAACTCCGCTGGGCTTGTGCTCACCGTCTTCCTTCTGTTGCTGGTCGCAGCATCCTGTGATCAGCAGCCAACCCTAACCACGACCAGGGGAACCGCGAGGGTGGAATGTGACGAGTCTCTTTTCCCGGTAATGCAGTTTCAGGCCGAGGACTTTCACAATACCTACCCGGAAGGCAGGATCAACATTCGGTCGGTGGAGGCTCGGGAGGCTGTCGTGAACTTCGTGAATGATAGCATCCGTGTGATCGCGCTGGGACGGTCGTTCAACAAAGAAGAGCTCAACTATCTCAAGAATGCCAACATCGAGTATGAAGGGTACAAGGTTGCCTACGACGCGATTGCGGTCATCATTAACAGGCAGCGAGCAGATTCGACGCTGCGGCTCACAGAACTTGATAGTATCTTTAGTAGCACGCTCACACAATGGCGTACAGGGAAGAGGGGTCCAATTGACACATACGTTGGCGACGTCAATTCGAGTACTGATGAGTTGTTCAGGACGATGATTCTTGACAAGAGGCCTTTTGGGAGAACGGTTACGCGATTGAAGACGAGCGAAAGTATAGTGGAGGAAGTTGCAAAGGACCCCAATGCGATTGGCATTGTGGGACTGAGTTGGCTGCGAGGACACGATCAGGATGTTAGGGTGTGCAGGTTGGGTGGTGGAACATATCGCCCCGTGGTACGAGCCAAGGCAATCATCGAGGGAGTGAAGAACAATCAGCAGCGCATCGTGATTACCGAGACCCCGCTGCAGACTGAGAGATCGGCATTTGTAGTCCGGCTCAAGGAACTCGTTGGCAACAAAGCACTGAACAGTGTGTCTTCCGTCCGGGACGAATCTGAGGGCGAAAGAGTCCGCATTGTGCTCGATCTCGAACCGTCGGTCGATCCAGATGAAGTCTTGAATTCACTGCATCATTTCACGCAAGCTGTCGACATGACGTTGGTGGCCGGACAGTACTTCAGTCCGGCGCAGGCGCATGTCTTGCGCAAGTACTATCCGCTTTCCAGAGAAGTCTACATGTACACGCGTGAAGTCAGAAGAGATGTTGGCTACGGGTTCATCGCGTATGTGAAAGACAGAAAGGGTCAGCAGAATTTTCTTAACCACGGGCTTGTCCCGGCGACAACGCCTGTCCGAATAGTTGGTCTCACATCTGACAAGGTGCAATAACAATGAAACGATCCGTCTTGGGCCTACTCCTCATTGCTGCACACATTGCGAACGCGCAGGATATCTTCAACAAGGGAAAAGCAGAGCTTGCCGCCCGCGACACGGTGGGTGCATTTTCGTCGTTCCAGGATGCGGTGAAAGCAGGCCAGAAGTTGGCTGAGTCAAACTATTACCTTGGTGCTATTTCTTTTGCACGGCACAACATTGATGCTGCAATCGGTTATCTTCAGGCTTCGCTCAAGGCTGATGATGATAATGTTGATGCAACAAAGATGCTGGCGAAAGCATTCCTGGGCAAAAGCGACAACAAGAGCGCTCTCGTCCAGCTTCGGCTGGCCGCGAAACTCGCCCCTAAAGACTGTGAGATCTCGCTGCTGTTTGGTCAGGCACTGGTAGCCGCCGACTCGATGGATCCAGCCATCATTCAGTTGACAAGGGCAAAGGAGTGCACGCCCGAGAATCCGGCGATCTACCTGTTGTTAGGGGACGCCTACTCCAAGATCGGAGTGATACCACTTGCCATCAGCAACTATGAGAAGGCGTCGGACCTCGCGCCAAAGAATCTGGACATCCAACTGAAAATTGCCCGTTCCCTCGTTGCTAACAGACAATACAGAGAGGCCGTGAAGGCTTATGTGGTGGCTGAACAAATTGATTCAACATATCCAGATACCTACCTCGAGCATGGGAAAATTCTGGTCCGTGCAGCACGCGCCAGCACGTCACGGTCCTCTAAACAGGATTACTATAAGCAGGCCATTAGTCCGCTTGCGGTTTTCGTGAAGTTGCGTCCAAAGAATATTGAGGGGTCTGTGCTCCATGCGGAAGCACTTTTTGGATCAGATCGTCTTGCTGAAGCCGCAAATGCAGCAAAGGCTTCCCTGCAGCTCGATTCCAACAACGTTGACATGTGGCGTATTCGTGGGAATTCTCTGGTTGATGCAAAGGAAGCCAAAGACCGGGATTGCAAGGCCGCGTTGGATGCGTTTGCCGCCCTGCAACGCCGCAAAGCCATCAAGCAGGACGACCTAGTGATTCGTGGTCGTGCCTACTTTGCATGTGGAATGGAGGACTTGGCGATTGCCGACCTCGACTCAGCACAGAAAGTGGATTCCACGAACTGCGACATCTTTTCACCCCTGGGGTCGATGTTGATCAAGAAGCAACAATACGCCCGAGCATCGCAGATGTTTGAGAAGAAAATTGCGTGTGACTCGAAGTCGTTGAGTTCCTATATCAACGCTGCCATGACTTACATGCAACCGGACAATCTTAATCTTGCCCGGGCCAGAGAATTGTTGGTAAGATCGATCGAATTGAAGAGTGATTTTCTTCAGGGAAGGCTGTGGCTCGCGCGCTACTATGCACGGGTGGATTCATTTGATCTTGCAGAAGCACAGTACCTTGAAGTTCTCCGGCTGATTGGCGACCAGGTTGATAAGAACAAAAATGCGTATGGCGAAGCTCAGAAGCTGCTCGGCTCGCTTTACATGACGAAGCGACAATACGTGAAGGCGATCGATGCCTTCCGCAAAGCGCAGTCGGTGGCGATGGATGACGACAACGTTCATCTCTCATGGGGTCAGGCGATTCTGCAAACGCTTGATCCGAAGGAGGGCGACGAGGAAGGAAGACGCAAGAATGCTGAGGCACTGAAGCACTTCAGAACGTGCGTGGAGAAGAATCCGGGGAACGTGCAAGGGCACTTCTGGCTGGGAGAATGCCTTGTTCGCTCACGCATTCCCGGTGACGATGCAAATAATGCAAAGCTGAAAGATGAAGCATGTGGCGAGTGGAGGAAGGTGTTGAAGTTGGACCCGAGAAACGAAGACGCAAAGAAGGGCTTGGAACGGATTTCTTGCCCGTGACCGGTTGACATCTCAAATTTTCGAAAGCCGTTCTGGGTCGTCGGTGCAGGACGGCTTTCCTTTTGGAGGACGTGTGCCCAGGTCAGTTCATATCTTCTGTCTTGTTCTCCTGGCAAGTGTACATGCGACCATGGTTGCACAGGTTCTGTTCCCGGGCAACTCTCCAGAGCGGCGCAACAGAACGTACGACGTCATTCATTACAAAATTGTTGTTGACTTTGATGAGGTGGAGAAGAGGGTGGAGGGTGTAACTTCGGTAACGTTCACGCCGCTTTCATCTCGACTTGACTCAATCGTGCTTGATGCAGCGGACATGGACATTCATTCTGTTTCGCTGTCATCCGGACCGCTCAGGTTTGCCAACTGCTCACCTCAGCTTGTGCTCTTCTTCGACCGACCTCTTGGCTCCACCGATACCTCTACGGTGTACATTGAGTATTCATGCAAACCCACTGCCGGTCTGTATTTTGTCCAGCCAGACAATGCCAATCCGAAACGACGCCATCAAATCTGGTCGCAGGGGGAAGACACTGACAATCATTTCTGGTTCCCCTGTTATGACTACCCGAACGACAAAGCCACGTCGGAAGTCATCGCAACTGTTCCCGAGTCCTATCGTCTTGTTTCGAACGGTCGATTGATCTCGGCGACGCATGATCAGAAGAAGGGAACAAAGACCTTCCACTGGTTCGAGGCAAAACCCCATTCGTCATACCTGGTCATGGTTGCCGCTGGCGAGTACGAAGTTGTGAGTGAGCAATACCGTGACATTCCGCTCCAGTACTACGTGTACAAGGACAGGAAGGAAGACGGTGTGCGATGCCTTGCGAAGACGTCTGCTGCGATGAAATTCTTCGAGGAGAGAATAGGCGTGCCGTATCCGTGGGAGAAATTCGCGCAGATCTGGATCTCCAATTTCATGTGGGGTGGGATGGAGAACGCCTCGGCAGTGACACTGAATGATGAAAGCTACCTGCTTGATCCGCGGGCACGGGTTGATTTTACGAGCGATGATGTGGTTGCACATGAACTTGTCCACCAATGGTGGGGAGACTTGATCACGAGTCGGGATTGGAGCAACCTGTGGCTGCATGAAGGATTTGCCAATTACTTTGAGGCACTGTTCAAACAACACGAAAAGGGGGATGACCACTTCCAGTACGATCTGATGCAGCAAGCCGCGTCAGTGCTCAACGCTGAGGAGAGTCAGGGACGCAGCCCGCTTGTTGGTCGTGATGGGTACACGGCAAATGTGTATTCAAAGGGATGCTGGGTGTTGCACATGCTCAGGAACATGCTCGGAGAAGAAGAATTCTGGAAAGCGATCCGCCTGTTCGCCCAGCGGTACGCCTTCAGGAATGCAGACACGTATGAATTCATGCTCACGATTGAAGATGCAACAGGTCAGAGTCTTGGATGGTTCTTTGATCAGTGGGCTTTCAAGGCCGGCCACCCGAAAGTGTCTGTACACTCAACGTGGACTGACGATGCGAAGATGCTTCAGCTTGAGTTTACCCAGACGCAGGCGATCGATAGTCTGACTGGTGTGTTCAGGTTCCCACTCTCGATTGAATGCACTACGTCTGCAGGAGCAACAACATCGATGGTAC
>DPLS01000290.1:9094-9362 GCA_003541875.1 Bacteroidota bacterium
TTGTCCTTGACAAGGGCAAGAACGTGCTGGCAACATTCGACTGGCAGAAGACCAAGGAAGAGTATGTTTTTCAATTGAGCCATGCGGGAGATATCGTGGACCGAATAGTTGCGGCCAGAGAACTCCGACAGTTTAATGGTGATTCGGTGGTGTTTGAAGCCCTGGAGATCGCAGCACTCCGCGACCGTTTCTGGGCCGTTCGTAACGAGGCATTGGTTGCATTGAAGAGTTCTGAAAACCCATGTGTGAAGCAAACGTTGCTGGAGGC
>DPLS01000003.1 GCA_003541875.1 Bacteroidota bacterium
GTTGATTGCCGTTACATTCTCCAGATTCTCGCCTGTGCAGAGGTAATAAACATATTTGGCGAACTGTTCGTATGCCGGCAGATTACCCGAAAGCAAGGTATCCGCGTCAATGGCATTGCCAACTCGAAAGTACTTGAAACCCGCATCATAGCCATACTTCTCGATGGCACGCTTGAGGCGTTCACGTGTGATGTCCTTACAAACATTCTTGCTCGGTTCTGTTGCGGTCGCTTCGGTCATTTGAACCAGGATGAAGTTGCGGTAGCCACCGTCCGCCTTGTTGAGATCCATAACAGCTTGCCCAGTTGTGCCTGACCCCGCAAAACTGTCCAGGATAAAATCACCCTCTGAGGTTACAAATTCGAATAGTCTTTTCAGTATGATAGACGACTTGGGGTTCTTGAAGAAATCCTTGTGAAAGAGAGACTCCAACTCTTTCGTGGCTGCCCGCCCATCTTCGTATATTACACTTCTCAGACGGTCTGTCACAGATTCAATTCTCTTTTTCGGTTTAATCAGTGTCGTCTCGTCAAGGCCAAACATAATGTCACCGTCTCGAATCAGCTTCTTCATTGTCCCTTCTGGAAACCTGAAACCCTTCTCTGGAATTTTACATGCCTTCCCGGTGATCGGATGCTTGACGACGTATTTGTATCCTCCAAATTTCGTGTTGGCAATATCTCCATCATGAAATACGCCTCGCTCATCAACGTTGTCATAGTGTGCTACCTTGTCGAGTAGCTTCTCATTCTCCTTAATCCACAGTCGCAATTCACTTTGTATCCGTTCGATGTCTTTGCCTAATTTGCTCTTTAGGTCTGCATACTTTGCTTTTATCTGTTCCGCTCCTTTGGAGACGGCTGTCCAGTCTTCCTGATTCTCTTTGTCTTTGCAGTAGCATAACATATATTCATGTTGAGTAGCAATCTGAGTCGGGTTGTTGTCTGTGGCTGTTTCGATAATCAGCGTGCCGAGGAAGTTTTCCTCACCGAAAACCTCGTCGGCAACGAGTTTGCAGTTGAACGCTTCGTTGTTGTCCACGCTCATGAATATGATCCCGTCTTTCGTCAAGAACTCCCTGAGGAGCTTCAGCCGTGGAATGAACATGCATAACCACTTGTCGTGCTTGGTCAAATCATCTTGTCCGACCACTTTGCCTAGCCATTCTCGAATGAGGGGGCTGTTGACTTGGTCATTGTAAACCCATTCCTCTTTCCCAGTGTTGTACGGCGGATCAATGTAGATGCACTTGATTTGACCTGTGAATCTAGGAAGGAGGGCTTTCAGCGCAATCAGGTTGTCACCTTCCACAAGTAGGTTGCCATCAGCCTTATCGACGTTGACACCTATGTCGCTAAGTTCATCAAGTGTATGGTAGGGAACAGAAAGATGGTGGTTCCAAATTACATTGCGACCTTTGAATTGCAGGGTAGGCATAGAGCTCCGTTCGGTTCGGAGCTTCGGAGTGTCTTTCAGACGGCTGGTCTTTGTGAAGGAGGCATCAGGTGCAACAAAAGAGAAGGGCGTGAACATCAATACGCCCTTGCTCTAGGCACCGCGAAGCGCCCTCACAACAAACGCACTGAGTCACGCCCCTTTCGGGGCGCAACTCGGGCTTGTCCGTTGTGACTCTTAGAATTCGCGGTTTTAGAGCAAGACAGCAGCCGAAGCTACGCTATGTATTGGATGTTATTCTAGTTCGGTAATCAATAGTCGTGGATGAACACCGAATGATACGAAAGAAACAGTAAACAAGAAACCTTCATACTGTCAGGGATCGTCAACTCCTTTTGAACGCAATCCTCACACCCAGCACGGCCAATGTGACCACGAGGAGGATACCGGCCAAACCCAGAACCTTGTCGAGTGTTCGAACTCCCGTCCATCCGGTCGGAGTGATCCCGACCGTCAGGCCTGTTTTCTCGCTACGCGATACCTCGTCTTCGGCTCTTCAACGCCGAAACCTATCCGTCGTTTCGGTGGTGGCTCGGGCGGAGTCATCAGTTCACGGATAGCCCGGAACACCACGGCAAACTGCTCATCGTATTTCTTCTCAAGCTCCTCAAGTTTACGGGCAAGGTCCTTGTGCGTCGAGAGTAACTCACGAAGGCGAACAAACGCCCGCATAATCTCGATGTTCACTTGTACGGCGCGCTTGCTATGCAGGACACTGGAGAGCATCGCGACTCCCTGTTCTGTAAAAGCATACGGGAGCTTCCTGATCCCACCCCAACTTGAAGTCACAAATTGTGACTTCAAGATTGCAAATTCCTCCGTTCTCATCTGAAACATGAAATCATCAGGGAATCGCTCACGGTTTCGCTGAACCGCCTGCATGAGCACCTTGTGTTCAACTTCATAGAGACCCGCAAGGTCGATGCTCAGAAGAACCTTGTGACCACGAATCAACAGGATTCTCCGCTCGCTGACTTCAGGAGCTAGTGAACGGGGTTTTGCCATGTGTCTCTCCCTAAACTGCTGACTTTGAACGCAATCCTCACACCCAGCACGGACAATGCGATCACGAGGAGGATACCGGCCAAACCCAGAACCTTGTCGAGTGTTCGAACTCCCGTCCACTGCAGGTAGTGTATCCTGTGGAGCAAGTCAATCCGGTGAGAGATCGCCTGCCTGCGTGCCTCCGGCAGGC
>DPLS01000069.1 GCA_003541875.1 Bacteroidota bacterium
AAACGAGTACGGACCCCTGCTTCTCTGGCGCTCCAAATCTCCGAACAAATTGGCCGTGAAGCGTCGGCTGGACGTCCCTCTTGGATTGCGGAACTCTTCGGCAAGCCCCTGGTTAAACCGGCCATAGGATTCGCTCTTGCGTTTGTCACGGTGTTGCTCCTCCTCCAGGATTCAATGCATGTCGGTCCCACGACACAGGCTGCATTTGGTTCTACCGACGTCATTTTGCAGTCACTGATGAATCACCGTTCCATGTTAAGTGGTGAGATGAAGCCGCAGTTTGCATCAAGCGAGCCGGCACAACTGGCGGGTTTCTTTTCGGGCATCACCGAGTACTCGGTTCTTCTCCCGCGCCTGAAGGATTGCAGGCTTGTCGGCGGCGTGCAGAACGAATTTGCCGGTACAAAGCTTGCGCACATAGTCTACCAGCACAATAACGAGATCGTATACATCTATCAAACATGCTGGGCAACCGTCAAGAGGGGAGAGAAGCTCCACCTGCCAGACAATGTAAAGGACGAACTTCTTCGCAGCGGTTGGTTCTCAGCAACCCAGCCCGATGGCCGTTCCATAGTGTTGTGGACAAAAGGCAGAACCCTCTGTGCTGCTGTTGCGAGGATGAGCAAGGAGGATCTTTTCGCCTGTGTGATGTCTGGCGAACGCGGTTGGTGACCTATCTGTTGGGAGCGTCTAGCGTTTGTCCGCGTGTAGTTGAGTGCGGATTTTTTTTTGCCTATCTTAGCCACGAAGAGATTGTTCTCCGAACACTTGATACGCACAGAGCGCTTTGCAAGCACACCATTCCCCGGCACAATTCAGTGCCAATCCTGATCGTCGTCCCCGCTTTCGCACGTTGGACTGTGCACGCGGGATTGCTCTTCTGTTGATGTTGATTTCTCACTCGATGCAACTGCTCCCCGGTAACGTGCGGCCCGAGGATTGGACGCGCATCAGCGCGATCCTATTATTCACAAAAGCAGCCACACCGTTGTTCGTATTCGTGTTTGGCATGACCATGGCATTTGTCTACTACGAGAGAATGCTCTTGCCTGATGGCGCGCTCTTTCTCCGGCGGCGTATGTGGCGGCGTGCGCGGCTTGCTTTTCTCTCCTTCGAATTCCTAGTGATTGTTGTTGAGACAGCTAATCAAACACCCTTCTCTTCTATTATCATGCGATTGTTGTATCTAAGACCCGGGAACTGGGCCGAAGTGCTGAATTTCTATGTCGTCCTTCTGTTGGTTGGGCCATGGGTGGTGCGGTGGTGGAGAAGAACCCCCTCATGGATGCGCCTCTTGGTCGTTCCGTCGCTATATTTACTGGGAACATTTCTTGCTCAAGTTCCGGTACCCTCAGAACTGTTCGTCCTAAAGAACATTATTACCAGCTATCCACTATCGAGCAGGTCGGAAGTTGTTCTTGATACATTTCCGGTGCTGCAATTGTCCTCCTTCTTTCTGGTTGGACTTTCGGTGGGACAGCATCTTTTTGAACGGTTGAAGGTCAATCGCATGCGGCAGGTGTTCGTTTCCCTGAGTCTGTTTGTCCTGGTTGGTGGACTGGCGAGTTACTTTCTATCGGGTGACACAGTAAGAGACTTTCTCAGAGACATGGCACTTGATCACTATCGCTTCCCGCCGCAAATCTCCTATGTACTTTTCGGGCTTGCATCCGTCCTCGCAATCACCATGTACTCGGTCTGGATTGTTAACGTCAGGAAGTCAACAAATTCCGTTATTCGGATGATCGAGTTGCTGGGAAGGCACTCTCTATTCACGTTCAACCTCCAATATGTACTGCTCTTCACGGTATATGGACTACTCCTCGGTCTTCAACAACGGCTGAGTTTTCTAGCGTCGCTGCTGAACACCTGTCTCGTTATCGTGGTGTGTGTTACCATTGTGTGGATTTGGGAGCGATGGAGGTTGAGAACGGTGCGGTGAGGATCCGACAGAAACAATCTTGACATAAGCACAATATGTTGGTATATTTTTATCGATCATAACCCCAAGGTGTCACATCCGACACCTTTTTCCATCTTTAGAATTCACCCCATCTGATGCAACAGGACAATCCATCTCAGCAGCATGCTCACTCCGAGGAAATTCCCCCGCGACTGCCAGTTCTGCCGCTGCGTGATGTTGTCGTGTTCCCCTATATGATCTTTCCCGTCCTGGTAGGACGGGAATCATCGCTGCGCGCAGTGAATCAGGCGCTGGACAACAAGAAGTTCATCTTCCTTGCTGCTCAAAAAAGTTCAGTGACAGAAGAGCCGGGGATCAACGATATCTACCACGATGGCACAGTTGCCAAGATTATCCAGATCTTGAAACTTCCAAACGGTCTGATGAAGATCCTCGTCGACGGCTTGGTGCAGGCGTCGATCAAAGCCACACTTCCGAATGAGCACTTCATGGAAGCGGAGGTGACAATCAAGCAGTCAAGCATCCAAATGGATTCAGAACTGGATGCTCTGCTTCGACACACGTCGAGCCTGTTTGCCGAGTATGTTCACCTGAATCGCAATGTACCCAGCGAGGTGCTTGTTGCCTTTGAGAATACCAAGGATCCGCAGCGCAAGGTGTTTTACATTGCATCCAACGTCCTGCAAAGCGTGGATGTCAAACAGAAAGTGCTTGAGCTTATCGGCATCCGCGAGCAGTTGCACGAGCTCATTCGTATTCTGAACTCAGAAAATGACGTCCTCAAGATTGAGAAAGAAATTGATTCCAAAGTCCATGACAATATTGCCAAGTCGCAACGCAAGTATTTCATCCAGGAACAGATAAAGATATTGCAGGATGAACTCGGTGACGATGAAGCTTCTCCCGAACTTGCCAAGCTGCGAGAGGACAT
>DPLS01000206.1:0-11385 GCA_003541875.1 Bacteroidota bacterium
GCAATGGTTGGTTGAGCGTTCGTATGGACAAAAAGGTGCTATGGAACAATCGCAGGCCCTCCAATGACGAAGGTCGTAAACATAGAGAAGTGCTTCAGCAAATTCAGCGATACCTTCACTCCCAAAATCGTGGCGGAACTTAACGGCCAGCACGTGAAGCTGGTCAGACTTGAAGGCGACAAAGTTCCGTGGCATGCTCACAAGGATGAAGATGAGTTGTTCCTGGTGCTTGATGGAGTGCTCGACGTTTATGAACGCGACGGTTCGGTTCGCCTCCATGCAGGTGAGTTTTGTGTTGTGAAGCGGAAGACCGAACACAGAGTGGTTCCTCGTGGACATGTCAAGCTACTCTTGTTCGAGCCATCTGGGATTGCCCACACGGGTGATGTACGGTCTGAGATCACAAAAGACCATCTTGACTGGCTTGAGACATAGGAACGAGTCGCCAGTCAAGAGGTCGGCAATATCTTCCAGCAGCAATATCGCCCCCCAATCCCTGCCTGGCCTTTTCGTAGGTCGCAGTTCTGACTCAATGCACCAAGAAGATTTTCTGATATTCTTGACTCTCGCCGGGCATATCCCTATGTTTTCGCACCAGCATACATACCCAACTTAGCGGCGGGCGTTCTTGAACTGTTGTTGAGAATTGATCAAGTGTAGCAATATGAGAACAACTATAAATCCAAGGGAATACTTCCATGCCTAAACCCACCCACATCTCCGTACTCTGTTATGTGTTGATCCTTGCGCTTGCCACATATACCCGGGCAACTGCTCAAGATGCATCACAAACCTGGATGAAGGACTCACAAGCCAGGCTTGTGCAGGAACTTGTCGCCAAACATGGAGAAGCGCAGCAGAAGCGACTGATGCAGGGAATGAAACAGGTTTCTGAATTCTGGCGGGCAGAAGATGGCAATGCGACCGCGTTTGAAGAATTCGTCCGGACAAACTTCGCTGGCGATCAAACCACGCTCGATGTGATGTTCAACCGCTTCCAGTATTTGCTCGAACAACTCAATGGTCACATGGCGGAGATCGGTCGAGAGTTCCGTCAGCAATCGGACCTCGACATGGGTCCCATTTACCCATATGATGAAGTCTTTGCCGGCTACGCTCCGGCAGCGCATATCACGGACGACTTCTTCAAGAACAAGCTTGCCTTTGTTGTGCTGCTGAATTTTCCGATAACCACACTTGAGCAAAGGTTGGCAGAAGGGGACAAATGGTCGCGGCGCCAGTGGGCAGAGTCCAGGCTGGCGCAACGTTTCTCCAAGCGCGTTCCGGCAGAGGTCAATCTTGCGCTATCAGAAGCGACAGCGGTCGCAGAACAGTATATTTCCGAGTATAACATCTACATGCACCACCTCGTTGATGCGAAGGGAGAACGGTTGTTTCCTCCAAAACTCCGACTGCTTTCGCACTGGAACTTGCGGGATGAACTCAAGGCAAACTACGCCAATAAGACAAATGGTCTTGCCAAGCAGCGAATGATCCAGAAAGTCATGGAGCGAATCGTCACACAAACGATTCCGGCTGTCGTGGTCAACAATCCCAACGTTGACTGGAATCCAGTCACAAACGACGTGAAACCTACCACGGTAAAGGATGTAGAAATGCCAGAGAAGGTCAGCATGCCGGTTACTAATGCGGCAGAGCCAGACACCCGGTATGCAGTTCTGCTGAAGACATTTCTGGCCTCACGAAAACTCGACCCGTACTCACCAACAGCACCCACGCTCATCGCACGCCGATTTGATGAAGACCGTGAGATTCCCGAGGCGCGGGTAAAGCAGATGCTGGAAGCGGCGCTCAGCTCTCAGCATGTCGCCAGGGTCGCCCGGATAATCGAACAACGGTTGGGTCGTCCGCTTGAGGCGTTTGACATCTGGTACAATGGATTCCGTCCGCGTGGGCAATATTCGGAGCAACAGCTTAACGACATTGTCTCGAAGAAGTACCCCACCGCCGACGCATTCAAAGCAGATATTCCAGCCATGGTGATGAAGATCGGTTTCACTGGGGAACGCGCCGACTATATCAGTCGCAACATTGTAGTCGATCCGGCCAGGGGTTCCGGGCATGCGCTAGGGGCTGAAATGCGATCAGCAAAAGTTCACCTGCGGACACGTGTTGACAAAGGAGGAATGAACTACAAGGGCTACAACATTGCGGTGCATGAAATGGGGCACAATGTCGAACAGACGCTTTCGCTGAACGATATCGATCACTATTTCCTCAATGGTGTGCCGAATACCGCATTCACTGAAGCAATTGCATATGTGTTTCAGACACGAGATCTGGAACTCCTGGGACTGGCATCTCCCGAGTCGAAAGACGAAGCGCTCAACACATTGAACGATTTCTGGCAATTGTATGAGATTGCGGGTGTTTCCCTCGTGGATATGGGAATCTGGCACTGGATGTATGACCATCCCATGGCGACTCCGGCAGAACTGAAGGATGCTGTAGTCAGGATTGCAAAGGAGGTCTGGAACAAATACTACGCACCGGTGTTTAAGGTAAAAGATAGTGAACTATTGGCAATCTACTCCCACATCATTCACTCGTTCCTCTATCTGCCCGACTATGCTATCGCTCATTTGATTTCTCATCAAATCGAAGAGTACGTGAACGGGAAGCAAAGTATTGGAGCCGAAGTGGAGCGGATGGTGAAGATTGGCAGGATTGCTCCCGACTTGTGGATGAAAAATGCCACAGGGTCACCTCTTGGTGCAGAAGGGATGCTGGCAGCTACTGCACGAGCGCTAAAGGAATACGAGAAACAGAACCACTGATCTCAAGAAGAGAATCGGTCCCTCTTGTGCACACGAAGAAGCTTGCGTTGCTGCGTTGAGGTCAACAAGCACCAAGGAATTCAACACAATTGCCGGACGCCATTCTACCGGACCTTTTTCATCCGACAAGGGGATCCTGATACACATTGAGTCCTTTCCGTAGCTTGACAATCGCTGAGCGTATTGCTATACTTCCGACGTCTCCTCGATCCCCTGTTCCATTCCCAACCAAGGAGGTTGCCGTGCGACTACTTTGTGCTCTACTTCTCGGCTTGCTCTTTTTCAGTTGCGGCAAGAAAGATCAACAGCCTGTCAGTTTTCGTGAACAAATCCAACCTATTCTGCAGTCCAGGTGTGTAAAGTGCCACGGTGACGAGAACGCTGCCGGCAAGATCGTGCTTACATCCTACAAGGCTGTGGTGAATTCTCGTACCCTCAAAGGAAAGAAGCCGCTCGTCGTTTCTGAAAACTTGTCTGAAAGTTGGCTGTATATCCTATCTGGAACGGACCAGCCTCATTTCCGCATGCCGCCTGATACGTCGCATATAACCACGCTGCCCGCAGATGAACTCCAGATTCTGGGCAAGTGGATAATGCAGGGGGCAAAGGATAATTGACCTTAGCCTGACGGAGTTCTGTTGTCGCAAGGGGAACGAATATCTTCCGGCAGCCTTTACTGCGCGCCCAGTCGTGTTTCAGCAATGGTTAAACATAGGAGCATGATCATCAGCCATTTGCATTGGGAACGAAACCATTGCTGTTGATCACGTCGGCAAGTCTCATCACGCTCGCTCTGATCTTCTACTCCGCAGGCGTGTGGTCCGAACGGATTGCCCGATATCTGAAGCCGCGGCATGTGGCTGCATTCTGGATTGGCTTCTTCTTCGATGTCTGCGGCACGCTGGCGATGCACCACCTTGCCGAAAGACCTTTCAACTTGCTGGAGCCACACACCCTCACCGGACAAATCGCAATCTGGCTCATGTTAGCCCATGCAACTTGGGCAACTCAAGTCGTCAACAAGGGGAGTGACAAAGCGAGGAGAGGATTCCACAGATACAGCCTCTTCGTGTGGCTTATCTGGTTGGTTCCATACTTCGGCGGCATGTACCTTGGGATGCGAAGGTAATCCCCTCACACGGCACGAGCCGTTTCATATGCATCGACCGCAGCTCCGGGCAGCGAATTAATCGGTGATCACATCGAAGACGACTAGGCTCAGCGCGTTGAATCCTCCGGGTGTACTAGGTGGCGTCTAATTTTTAAACTCGTGGTCTTCTCGAATTCCCCTTCTTGAATCTTCACCCTGCGAATTACCTGATGACCCGGGAGGGTTTCATTAAGCTTGCGGATCTCATCATTCAGAACTTTTTCGATGAGCTGACTTGACAGTTCGGCTCGCTCGTGTTGTGAGTATTCGATAAACCTCTCGGCATTCGGAACGATAATAGCCCCGACCTCCTCGTCTCCCTCCTTGTTCTTGAAACCGTACACCACGCATTCTAAAACGAAGGGGATTTTCATGATCTTCTCTTCCAACTCCTCGGGATAGACATTCTCACCATTACGAGCGACGATGACGTTCTTCTTTCGTCCGCTGATGTGAAGGAAACCGGCGTGGTCAATGTAGCCGATGTCGCCGGTGTAGAACCAGCCATCCTTCACCACGTCGCTGGTTGCTTTGTCGTTTTTGTAGTAGCCTTTCATTATAGTAGGACCTCTGGCGATAATTTCTCCGCGCCCGTGTTCGTCCTGGTCCACGATTTTCAGTTCAACGGTGGGGAGAGGAAGTCCGGCAGCTTCGTCCTTGAAGTTGCGAGGCCGGTTGACCGTCAGAATGGGGGATGTCTCCGTCAAGCCATATCCTTGTAAGAAGGTGAACCCAAAAGAGCGGAGACCCTCCGCCGTCATTGGATCAACGGCAGCGCCGCCTGCAATAAACAAGCGAATTGCGCCGCCAAACTTCTCATGAATCTCTTCGAATATTTTCCGCCGCGCTTCCCTCAAGCCGAGTGTTTCGAGCAGTCCACTCACTGATTTGAGTGTGGGAACGAGCGCAGCGGCAATCTTCTTCTCCCTGATACCTGCGGTGATACGCCGGTACATCTTATCATAGAGCAGAGGAACTCCGAGGAGAAGTGTAGGACGCACTTTCTGCATATCCTCGACAACAGTCTTCAGGCTGCGGGCATAATGTGCCGAGGCCCCGGCGCTGAGCGGGCAAAGAAATCCACACGTACATTCATATGTGTGGTGAATAGGAAGCACTGAGAGGAACCGGTCTTCCGGAAAAATCTCCACCATCTTTCTCATGGCCATGAGGTTTGTGCAGATGCTCCGTTGCGACAGCATCACCCCTTTTGCATTACCCATCGATCCGGAGGTGAAGACAATAACTGACACATCATCGGGATTGACCGTGGGTGTCTTTGCCTTTGAACTTTTAGCGTGTTCCTTGCCTAACAGTTCCATCATCGATAGAATCCCATTCTCCTTGCTGCGCAGGTCCATATCAATGAGATACTTCAAGCCTTTGACGGTATGCCGGAAACCCACAAACATATCACGATACGATTCCGAGAACACTGCAGCTTTCGAATCCGAGGCATGCAGGATGGTGACGATGTCGTTTTCTTTCAGCTTACTGTCAATCGGGACAATGACATAGTTGAATATCGTAGCTGCCAGGTAGGTGATGGCCCACTGGACCCTGTTCTCGCCGATGACTGCAATGTGATCGCGCTCCTTAAGACCAACGTGTTGAAGAGCAGCACCGAACTTGATAACATGCTCGTAGAGCTCCAGGTACGACAGGCGGGGTATGGGGGTTGGATTCAGATCTTCGAGCGCCAACTTGTTCTGATATCGATCGACCGACTGCTTGAGTATGTCGTGGAACGAATCGATGAAGCTGACCTGATGGAGCGGATAGGTTTCGTTTGTCGTTTTCATGGTGAATGGCGAGTGCGATGTTGAGTGTGATGAGGTGCCCCGGGGTATAAGGGGCTGCTGGGAAATATACGACAAATGTCGGAGGCCAGCAACACTCTCGCGGGCCAAATAGCATGCGTTTATCCCACTGCCTGAATTCCGAGTTCACCTTTAATGAATTGGGGCGTTGCTCTTGCTGCTCGCCAATCGCCAAGCATATTCCCAACTTCTCGCAAGAATCATCCTCCAGTTTTACCTGAGAAATCCAGTGTGCACACGGATCTGTTCTTGCCAGTTCAACCAGGATCGGAATAGACGCCACAGAGCGCTAGCATTTGGTATTGGCTAGCTAGATGCAACCACGATGCGACAAGAAAGGGAGCGCAACCAACTCAAAAGCATGCTGGTAAAAAGAAACCTGCAATAGTCATTGCCGCTTCGTATATTCAAGTGCCAAAAACAATGAGCGCATCCACAACACCACCTTATCAACCACCTCATACTTGGTAGGACGCATGAAAACATTCATCATCGCCGCTGTGTGCTTCTGCATGGGCACACTATATGTCAATGCCCAAGACAAGGTGACCGAACCTTCAACGGGAAAGCAGTTCGATAGCAAAGTTGTCGTCAGTTACGATGGCACCAACTATGCGCTGCAGCTCACTGGCGTGACTGTGCGAAAGAAACTCGTGTTCAAGGTTTACGGCATGGCTCACTATATGCAGGAACCGACAACTATGTCGATGGAGAACGCATTCCAGACCATCCTCACCGATGGGAAATCAAAACAGATTATCATGGATTTTGCACGAGACGTCGACCCGCAGAAGATTCAAGGCGCGTATCGGGATGGTTTCAAGGAAAACGCATCCGAGGAGGACCTGAAGAAGCTGCAACCTATGATTGACCAGTTTGTCGGGTTCTTTGCGAAGGATGTGAAAGAGAATGACCAGTTCATTCTGCGCTGGCTCCCGGGAGGAACAATTGTTGCCATAGTGCAGGGGGAACAGAAACCAGCCGTCAAGGGAGAGCTGTTTGCGCGAACGCTATGGTCAATCTGGTTCGGAGAAGAATCGATTGTTGACCGCGAGGATCTTGTCAGTAGAATAGTTAAATGAATGGCGGCCTGCCTGGCTGACGTGAGGCCGGAGACGAAATATCAGGACGACAATAGTGAAATCAAAACAGGATATCAAGCGGGAATACAAGGAGCGGCCCAAGCCGGCTGGCGTGTTCCAAGTGAAGAACACCGAGAACGGCAAAGTGCTGCTCGGAAGCAGCCTGAACCTCGAAGGTCCGCTGAACAGCCACAAGTTCATGCTGCAAATCGGACGACATCGCAACGCAGCACTTCAGAAGGAATGGAACACTTTCGGTCCGGAAAAGTTCGTCTTCGAGGTTCTTGAGGTGGTGAAGGTTAAGGACGATCCGAACTTCAACCTCATCGACGAACTGACACTACTTGAACAGATTTGGATTGAGAAACTCCAGCCGTTCGGTGAGAGAGGATATAATACAGAGCCAAAAATTCGCCAGGCCTAGGCAAGATCTCTTTCCAGCACGACCATCCGCGAGTGTGATGAAGGCTGGGTGACATGTCTAAACATTGAGAGCCCCATAAGGGGCTCTCAATGTTTAGACAAGGTCGATTCTCAGAAGTCAACTCCGTTTGATCTTCGTAGCAACGATTTCCAGTGTCTCCTCCATCATCATCTTGCTCGTCCTGAGTAGGGATTCCACTTCATCGGATTTCCACCCGACAAAATCGCTATCGGAGAGGCCATTCAGATTGATTTTCACGTTCAACGCGGCCCCTTCGCACGCGGCATGCAGCATCAGTGCACTCACGCCGGCATCACTTGCCGAATTCGAGTTGCCTGACGAAGCCACTTGCTGAGCAAGTGCCAGCGCATCGATACAGTGTTTCATTACTTCGAGGGGAATGAGTGTTGCTTCTTTTGTCGCGGCCGCCACCGCAGCGCTGCGCAACGTCTTCTGAGCGTCACTCTCCTTGGGCAGAGCGTAGGCTTCCATCACTTTGTTAAAGGCCTGCGTGTCTTCATCGATCAGCTCTGTGAACCGGGCCCGCAGCTTTTCTGCCTCGGCCTTGATCTTCTTCATGTCCCCTTCCACCTCAACATACTTCTTCTTGCCGATGGTGAGGTTACACACCATTGTCGTGAGTGCTGCCCCAAGCGCACCTGAAAGGGCAGCAACACTTCCTCCACCAGGAGCCGGAGATGAGGAGGCGAGCTCATCGAGAAACGCCGTGACTGATTTCTTTGTAAGCATGAGAATTCCTATTGCAGTTGGTATTCGATAATCTTTTTGGCAGGATCGAACTGTTCAAGCTGACTCAGGCCGAGCTTCTTGGCCGCAATGGAGACGAGCTTCTCCTCATCTGTCAATGCAGAGTCGTAGAACTTCCCTGCCATCAGAAGTGCCTCCTTTGGTGTCAGTCCGACGATCTCGCTTCCGGTCACTTTGATGCCGAGTGAAGCAGCCTCCTTCTTCACTTCCTCAAACGCGACATGCGGAGGCGTAACGAGGTAGTTCACGAGGTTGATGGAGACCTGCGCGATATTATGCGCTTCAAGCAATACCCCCATCGCCTTCACGGCCTTCAGTGATCCAGGTACGTTGACCTTTTGCCCCTTTGCGTCAAGGACGGGATTGCCGCTGGCATCCTTTTCTATCCGCCCACTCTCCCGAATCCGGAGAGCAATCTCGTTAGCAATCTTCGTATCATTGGTTCCAAGGTTCACATTGTACGCAATCAGGAACATCCTTGCCCCCGTGACTGTCGCGCCTGCCTTTGCATGGAACGTCGCAGGACCGTAATCAGGCTTCCATTTCGGGTCTTGAAGTTTTTGTTGCAGGCCCTCGTATTCACCCTTCCGGATCGTTGAAAGGTTTCGTCGTTCGGGAGTGGTGGCTGCTTCTTCGTAGAGATAAATAGGAATGCCGAGTTCTTCACCAACGCGTTTGCCGAACTCGTGGGCGAGCTTCACACAATCCTTCATCGTTACGCCGGAGACCGGCACAAATGGCACGACATCGGTTGCGCCTAGGCGCGGATGCTCACCCTTGTGTGTCGTCATGTCAATCAACTCGGCGGCCTTCTGCGTAGCTCTGAATGCGGCATCGAGCACTGCCGAAGGAAGGCCGATGAAGGTCACCACTGTCCGATTGTAGTCCTTGTCTGGCTCTGCACTGATGAACTTGACCCCGTCGACATTGCTGATCGCGCCAGCAATGGCGTTTATGATTCTGATGTCCCGACCTTCGCTGAAGTTGGGGACGCATTCAACAATTTTGGCCATACACGTGTTGGATTGCAGTTAGAGTTCGAGAATCGTTCCGTTCTTGATCGTCGTTACAATATGGTTAGCGCCGAAATGATATGCAAGAAATGTGTAGTCCGGAATGTTCGCCACAATAAGGTCAGCGTTCTTTCCGACCTCGATACTGCCGACACTTGACGACAAATTCAGTGCTGCTGCCCCGTTGAGTGTAGCCGCTGTCAACGCTTCCGCCGGCGTCATTCGCATTTGTGTGCAGGCAATCGTCATCATCATCGGCATGGAAAACGACATGCATGACCCCGGATTGAAATCACTCGCAATCGCAACTGCAACGTCGCCCTCAATAAGCTTGCGAGCAGGGGCATATCCATGGCTGAGGAAGAAGGAAACGCCCGGCAATAGTGTCGCCACAACTCCACCATCCCACAACGCCTTTATCCCCTCTTCACTGACATGCTCAAGGTGATCGGCTGAGACCGCCCCTACCTTCGCCGCAAGTTGCGCTCCACCCAAGGCGGTCAGCTCATCGGCATGAATCTTCGGCTGCATGCCCGCCATCTTCCCTTCATTCAAAATACGTTCCGATTCCTCAAGCCCGAAATACCTTTTTTCGCAGAAGACATCGCAAAAGGTCGCCAGCTTCTTCTTGCCCACGTACGGGATCATCTCGTTGATAACGAGCTCAACATAGGCGGACTTGTTGTTTTTGTACTCTGGAGGGACAGCATGCGCACCGATGAATGTCGGGACAATGGTCATCATCTCCTCCCGTTCCAGCTCGTGGATCGCCTCCATCATTTTGATTTCAGAATCCAGATCGAGTCCATAACCCGATTTGATCTCAACGGTGGTGGTCCCCTGCTTCATCATCTCAATTACGTAGCGTCCTGTCTGACGTTTCAAGTCCTTCTTGGTCGCTGCGCGTACGTTCTTGATAGTGCTCAGGATGCCGCCACCGACTCCGGCCATTTGCTGGTACGTCGCCCCCTCGGAGCGAAGCGCAAATTCGTGCGCGCGATTCCCCGCAAACATCATGTGCGTGTGGGAGTCTACAAAGCCGGGCAGCACCACTTTCCCTGTGGCGTCAAGTTCTGGGAATTGATCGGGCAGCTTGCGGTCCCACGCGGACATCGGCCCGACCCACGCTATCTTCCCATCAGTACAGAGGACGGCAGCATCACGAATGATCCCAAGCTCGCGCATCTCGCGGCCTGCCTTTACACGCTTGCCTCCCGAATCAACTGTCACCAGTTGTGAGATATTCTTGACAAAAAGATTCAAGCTGTATCAGGATTTGGAAGAAGAACGCCGGATGGCAATGAATGCCTATTGCATCAGCTACTGAGTCGGTCTCTTCAGCAGGCGGACACCACAAAGATACGAAAAGGGGTGAGGATGTGCAAACATAGAGGGCAGACAGACATCAAGATGCAGCGCAACTTCTTCACCGCATCGTGCTCACGTAGCGCATGAATTCCTCAGAAAACGCCGGCAGGTTAGTGTCTCTTCGCGTAGCATCAATGTACTTCCCGAAGAAATCGAACGGACCGAGCGCAATGGTTTGGCGCATAACATCACGGCCGTAGGTTTGATCGATCTGCCGCGCGACGATCATCCCGATAAAGGCACCATAGCTCTCCTTGTGACTGCCCGAGAGGTTCGATGTGCGAATCAATTCTTCGGCCCGCTGGTGACTTGTCCGCGGTGAGAGAAGCTCGTGCACGCTGCCATTGAACTGGGCAAAGGAACCCGGGAGTTGCTCAACCCAGTCCTGCGAAAGTCTGCCTTGAGAATGCTGGATGAGGTTCAGGTAGTAGGCAATCCCCTCGTTTTGAGTGAGCTCAAGAAGATTATCGATATAGCCGCGGTGTTGCGCGAAGTAGCGTCGCCAATTCGGTGAAGAATCCTGGTACATGCCGAATGCTACATGGAATATCTCATGAGCGACGACCGTCAGAAGCTCGATGAATTGTTGTTCCACCGGACCACCATACGTTGCAGCCTTGGCAAGGTTCACAACAACAGTGAGCTCACCCTGTCCTTCACCCACAAAGATTGGAGTGTCTCCGTTCCACACAACCCGTCGCACGTAGGCATCGATGTTGTTGTGTCCGAATGCAACAAAGTACACCGGCATTGTCGTCGAGAGTCTTGTGTCGTCAGGGAAGAGCTGCTCAATCGTGCTGATCACTTTCTGTGCAAAATTGTGCCGCTTGCACTGGTCGACCAGCGCCTTGATTGCGGCGACATGGGAGCGAGCTTCTCTCATGCGAAAGATGTCATCCCCCACAATGTTGTTGAATTTGGCGGCTTCGAGATTGGCAGTCAGATCAGCCGTTGTCAACGGT
>DPLS01000206.1:11708-12041 GCA_003541875.1 Bacteroidota bacterium
GGGTTCCCGGAAAGGCCTTCGTAAAGGCCAATTGTCTCCACTGCAGAATCGAAGTTCAGGCGCAACAGCACATTGAAACTCGATTGGCTCGTGGCAAATGAATAACATCCGACGAGAAGGAAGACTGTTATGCTTATTGCTCTCACAAGATGTTCCAATAGAAAAAGTGGGCGCCTTCGCTCGAAATCATTTTGCCTTCACTACTACCATCGTCATGTCGTCGTGTTGTGGCGCTGTTCCCACGAATGCGTGAATATCGTTGTTGATCGCATCTGCGATTTGCTGCGCGGAGAGGTGTGCCACTGCGAGCTGTCGGATGAACTCTGCCAGTCG
>DPLS01000206.1:12370-12797 GCA_003541875.1 Bacteroidota bacterium
TCGCCGCTACGCAGCTCAACGGCTCGTTCTTCGTACTTCGTGGACTCGGTCATTCCAAGCGGGAACGTCACACCAATCGAATCGAGCCACAGGGCTTCAGTTCCTGTCCGCAGTAGTGGCTTCATCTGTCCAGCGTTTGAAAACGTCGCTGTCTTCCGGTTAAGATCAAGAACAGTAAACAGAAGGGCCACGAAATGCCCTCTTTGTGAATAGCGGTAGACCGAGGCGTTCAGCCGCGTGAGGATTTCTGCCGGCGACACCGACCGGCTAGCTTCACTGACGAACGCCCCACTGGTGAACACCGCTGACATCGCCGCCTGCATCCCCTTGCCCGAGACATCAAAAATGTTGACCCCGAAAAGTCTCGTGTCCGCTCCCACGAAGCAGTAATCGAAATGATCGCCACCGACTTCCTTCGCTGCGATCG
>DPLS01000093.1:0-341 GCA_003541875.1 Bacteroidota bacterium
ACGTTATCAACGCCCAGCATTGTCCACAAACAACTCACCGATGAAGTGTTGGGCATTTCCTTCGGCCCGAAGCAACCGAAGCACCCACGTTTGTACGAGGGACAGAGCGCATTGCACCCGGCTTGCGTTACCGGGCCAAGACACGGCGTCCCACCCGCCACCATAACACACGGAGTTCCCCGGCGTTTGCATTCCATGCACACGCTGTAGGGTGGAACATTTGGCTTCCGTCCGTTGAGATACGCACTCAGCACTTCAACAAGCTGGTGCTTGCTGATGGGACAGCCCCTTAGTTCGAAGTCAACGAACACGTGGTCAGCAATCGGCGTCGACTTGTTCAG
>DPLS01000093.1:652-873 GCA_003541875.1 Bacteroidota bacterium
TTGAAGTTGCGCAATGCCTGGATGCCACCCGCTGTTGCACAGGCACCGATTGTTATGAGGACTTTGGATTGTTGACGTACCTGATGGATGCGTTCTGCATCGTGCGAAGTTGTGATTGATCCCTCCACGAGCGATACGTCGTAGGGTCCTTTTGCAACTGCGCGGGACGCCTCCGGGAAATTGGCAATCTCAATGTGTTCGGCAACGGCAAGCAATTCATC
>DPLS01000093.1:1135-1288 GCA_003541875.1 Bacteroidota bacterium
TCACAATCGAGGAGACTCAATTGGCATCCATCGCATGAGGAGAACTTCCAGACTGCAAGTTTAGGTTTTCGGTTTCGGTCCATTTCAAATCTCTCGGAGTGAGAACAATTCCTGCATCTTGTCGTACCTGAACACCGGCCCATCCTTGCACAC
>DPLS01000093.1:1468-4132 GCA_003541875.1 Bacteroidota bacterium
AGGGTACCGCCAAAATGCTTCTAATACTCATTGGGCAAACGGGACAGTTGCTCAAGGGTGAACACCGGCCCATCCTTGCACACGAAGACGTTGCCAAGCTGACAATGGCCGCAGAGTCCGATGGCACATTTCATGTTCCGCTCCATCGAGAGGTAGATGCTTGACGACTCGACGCCCCGCTTGTGCAACTCAAGAATGGCATATCGCATCATAACTTCGGGACCCACTACAAATGCAACCGTATTGTCCGGATCGAAGGGAGCCTTCTTGATCAACGTTGTAACAACCCCCACGTTGCCGTGCCATCCCTCCATTCCTCGATCTACCGTAATGTGGACTTCCAGATCAAAGCGGGCGCGCCATCGTTCGAGCTCATTCTTGTACAGAATGTCTGCCGGGCTCCGAGTTCCGTAGAGGAGCACAATCTTCCCGTACTTCTCACGCTGAGCAAGGAGGGAATACAACGCAGGGCGCAATGGGGGGAGGCCAATACCTCCGGCAATGATCACAACGTCACTTCCGGTCACATCCTCAACAGGCCAGTGAGTACCAAACGGACCGCGCACACCAATCACATCATTTCGTTTCAGCTTGCGCAACGCTTTGGTTACTGTCCCCACGGCCCGTGTTGTATGAACGAGCAGGTCCTTCCTTGCCGGGTCTCCACAGATAGAGATGGGGATTTCGCCAACGCCGAAAACATACAGCATGTTGAACTGCCCTGGCGAAAAGGTGAATCCATCCCCATCTCCTTGTGGCACAAGCTCAAGGGTGAACGTATCATCCGTATCCTTCCGGACATTCTCAATGCGATACAGCGCCGGAAGCATTGCGTTGGATATTGTTCCCGCGTTCTTCTCAACTTCAAGCATGTGATCCATAGACGTCCAAAAGTTGTAATCGTGTCGCTTCCAGCCGCTGCTCGATGATGTGAGCGAAGCGCTTTAGCAGAGCGTAGCCAAGGTTGTGGTCCTCTTCGCACTTGGTACGCAGACATTTGCCATCCAGAGCGATGGCGCGCACAAGTTCCGTTGCCTTTGCATCGAAGCGCCATTGGTACGGGGGAACCAGCCACGACCATCCAAGAATGTCGCCCGCCTCCAGGGTCTGAATGGTGATTGCCCCGCGATCTGGGGCATGAATCTCGAGCCCAATTCGTCCATGGCGAATAATGAAGAACTTCTCCGCCTCTTCGCCCTCCCGAAAGAGATACTGTCCGCCATCGAAGCGAACATTTGACGCACAGCCGGTGATCAGCTTCAAATAGTCTGGTTGCAGGGCATGCAGGAACGGACTTTCCGCCAAAATTTGTTCAAGCGACTCCATGTGGGGTTGCCTCCGATTTTGTAGTGGTGGATGGATTCAATTTCGATTCACGGATAATGCGTACCTCTTCGGTAAGATCAATTCCCACGGGGCACCATGTGATACACCGGCCACAACCGACGCAGCCGGAACTTCCGAATTGGTCAATCCAATTGGCGAGCTTATGGGTGAGCCATTGGCGATAGCGTGACCTTGGGCTTGTCCTTATACTGCCACCGTGAATGTACGAGAACTCAATCGTGAAACATGAATCCCATTTGCGCCAACGCTCTGCATGGTTGCCGGTGAGGTCGGTGGTATCCTCAACCGTATGACAGAAACATGTCGGGCACACCATCGTGCAGTTCGCACAAGACAAGCATCTTTCAGCAACAACGTCCCAGCGCGGATGATCGTGATGTTGTTGCAATAACGGTTTGATGTCCTTCGTAATCATTGTTCTCTTCATTGAGGAAGCCGTGTGCTCAACAAGACGGTTTGCAACATCGATGTCATGCTTGCTTGCTTCACGATACGGAAGATCCTTCATCACTTCTGCTCCTTTGTCACTCCCTATCTGAACAAGAAAGCAATGGAGGGTTTCATTCAAGACTTCTGTAAGGCAAAGATCAAAACCAATGTCTGCCTTGGGTCCCGTGTTCATCGAAGAGCAAAAACATGTTGCCGCTGCCTGTGTGCAGTTCACCGCAACGATGAATGCACGTTCACGGAGTGAGGAATAGTACGGATCGGTATACATACTTCCTGTGAATACCTTGTCCTGTATAAGAATGGCGTGCAGTTCGCATGATCGCGCACCGATAAACGCGAAACGTTTCGGTTGAGCCGTTGCTGAAGCGTCCACGCCAGCCACCATGCTATTGCCAACGCCATCGCTAAATATTACTCCGCCCTTGCCGCGGACGGAGGCGAAGAGTTTCAACACGGGAGGGAAGAGCAACTTCTTCCATGACTGTGGACCCAGATTAAACCCAAAAATCGCTTTGTCGTTTCGTTTTCGCAGTCGATACCTGCCCGCGTCCTGCTCATCACCCCACCCGATGGGCAAGTCTTCAACATTCTTGATCTCGTCAAACACGATCGTGTTGTCGCGGACTGTCGGTCCGATCAGGTTGTAGTCGCGCCGTTGAAGTGCCTTGAAAAGTTCCTGAAGTGCAGATGGATCGATAATATAATATGTCGATGAGTTCATAATCCGATTTCCGTATGAGAAGATCGCTTTCATGCGATTACGCATGAAACAAGAAAGCCTATCCGGACGAATAGGCTTCAATTGTTAAGGAACGGTGACGATGATGCATGCGCCAATAATGTGCCACTCCGACGGCTCGAAAACAC
>DPLS01000428.1 GCA_003541875.1 Bacteroidota bacterium
TAGTTGAGATGTCACTGAGATGTTAGACGTGCCGCAGGCGCCGGTACCTTTCGCGTGGACGACGCCCTCGGCGATGCGTTCACGCTAAAGTGCGCCATCTTTTTATGCAGGATGTAGTCCTGCAGGAGCAAGGGTCCACGCGGTCCAACCGACATGGTGTTTTCATGTTCTACGTAGGGCTTGCCGGATGCCGTTGCAAGTCTCTTGTTTGATTCTGCCATTGCAACCTCCTTGGAGAAGTGCTAGAGAAAGGTGATGCCTTAGTGTACTGTTTTGTCTCAAATGAGTCCAGCCCAGAGTCTTACTATGGCAGTAAACACAACCTATCGTTCAATATGGCTCTGACACAACCAGAATGAATTGTCTTCGTTGATGCATGGTGGCACTCCCGGGTGCCGCTAAAAAGTGTTTCGCGAAGCAACCTGTGCTTGCACGCAGACACAAAGGCCTGCAAAGGATCTCGGCGTTCGCAATCTCGACAGAAGCAGAATGCCGATGCTCCCGTCAATGGGTGAATCGGTGATAATCGAACAAGCAGGAACGATCACTTGGAGCAAGGGTGTGCATACTGGAATATCATTTCAAGTTTTTGTATACTTACACCCATTCCGACCTGTGGGAACCGCAATCGGAATTCGTGAAGCCGGAGTGTGGCTCTTCCGAGCCAGTTGCTCCCTTTCCGAGTCATCTACCAACAACAAACTGTTCTTTACATGATGTCAAGAAAGTTGATCGCTCAGGTGGCAATTCCATTGGTCTTGCTCTTGCATGACGCCGCTGGCCAAACACCTTCAACTCCAGACAGCTCCCTGAGAGCAATCCTCAACGAACTGAAGGGCACATCCTTATCGCTGCAGGAGGCAACCCAAGGTGCCGTGAAGAATGCGACCTCGGTCAGGAAAGCAGAGGCGGTGTATCTGGCTGCGAGCGGATCAACACGGAGGGAATCGGGACAATTCGACCCGAACCTCTTCTTCAACCTCAACTACCTCGATCAGAAATCTCCAACCGCCTCCTTCTTCTCCGGAGCACCGACCCTAGCAACTCAGCAGACTACCTCTCGCACTGGGGTCCGTATGAATCTCTCTATCGGAACTCAGCTCGAGCTCGGATTGAATACAAACAAACTCAGCACGAACTCTTCTTTCGCTTTTCTCAATCCAGAATACGATGCATTTGGAAGTCTTACTCTCCGTCAGCCGTTGCTTGGCGGCTTCGCGGTGTCTGCACGCAAACAACTCACCAAGTCCGAGCGAGAACTTGACGCAGCAAAGGCACGGTACGATCAGGCATTGCTTGCCATCGAGACGGATGTGGAACGATCTTACTGGGATCTGTATGCTGCAGAGCGCGACTACGCGGTCCAAAAACTCACACGGGACCGTGCCGAAGCGTTCTTGAAAGAGACAGAACTGCGAGCACGCGCCGGACTCGTCGGTCCAAACCAGGTTGCTAACGCAAGGACATTCCTCGCTCAACAGAAAATTCAGTTCCTCGAACGAGAAGAAGAACTTGATCGTCAATCTGATCAGCTTGCATCATTGATCGGCATACGCCCCGGGCCAGGAATGCAACGATTCATCCCCACGGACGAACCATCAAGCAACTATCCTCTTGACTCCGTTGATGCGCTTGTCGAATACGCCTTGAAACACAATCTCGACCTGCAGGCGACGGCACAGGACATTGAAGCGCAACGTGCTCTTGCGAAAGCGGCCGGATGGGAAGCTCTCCCCAGCGTGGATTTCGTCGGCTCCATCGGTGGCAGCGGGCTGTCGGGGACACCTCAGGACGTCACCTTCAGCAATGATACGCTGCGCACCACTCGAAGTGGAAGCCTTGGGAGGGCGATCAGCCAGGTCAGCACGCGGGAATTCCCAAACTGGAGTGTCGGCGTACAGCTAACCATTCCAATCGGATTTCGCAGCGGACTCGGTGAGGAGGACCGCCTCGAAGCAAACGTTCTGCAGGAAGAGCAGCGGTACATCGAACAATCCCGAGCTTTGGCCGACCAAGTACGCTCGACCTGTCGCGAACTGTCGAACGGGAAGAGCCGCTTGGAAGCTGCACGTGACGGTGTCGAGGCAGCACAGGAACAGGTGCGCATCGGCTTGATCGAGTACCGCAATGGTCGTCTCACAGCCTTCGAGTTGACACGCCTCGGCGAAGACTTCGCGGCATCTCAACAGCAGTACTCCGCCGCACTCGTTAGAACCGCCAAGGCAGCGGCAACACTGCGACAGTTGACATCGGGAAGATATCAAACCAATCACTAAGGAACGATGGAAAGAACATGATGAGAAGAATTGACTTGATCCTGACAGCCCTCAGCTTTGCTCTTCTGTTTGCAACAGGGTGTTCGAAGCAGGCAGGTGGGGGAAGATTCTCGATGCCGCCTATGCCAGTGGAAGTGGCACAAGCAACGGTGCAGACTGTTGCAGACAAATTTGAAGTGGTAGGATCCATTGAGGCACTCGAAGCAGCGACGATTGTATCTGAGATCGATGCTGCCGTGACAAAGCTCCCTTTTCAGGAAGGAAGCTTCATCACGCGTGGAGAACTCATCGCTGAACTGGATGGTGCTCAGCTTGCTGCCGAGCTGGCGCGAGCTGAGGCATTGGAGGCACAAAGCCACGCGACCTACGAGCGAGTGAAATCCGTCGTCGACCAGAAGGCAGGCACTCCACAAGACCTCGATGATGCGGCCGCCGCGTTGAAAGTTGCCGATGCGAATCTTTCGGTGGCAAAGGCACGGTTTGCTAAGACACGAATCGTCGCGCCGTTCGATGGCATTGTCGGCTCCCGTAAGGTGAGCGTTGGTTCATTTGCGCGAACCGGGACGCCGATCACAGAGCTCGCGAACATTGATGAGATTCGGGCCTACTTCTCGGCTCCCGAACGATTCCTTTCTCAGCTGAGTCGTGGAGCCGAAGTTGCTGTTTCGACAACTGCATATCCTGGATACGAAGTCAAAGGAAGGATTATCGCCATCGAACCCGTGGTCGATGCAGGAACACGAAGTGCGCGGGTCGTTGCACGCATAGCAAACCCAGGACGAAAATTCCGTCCTGGAATGTCTGCCAACATTTCTGCGGTCCTCAGCACGCGTCCAGGTGCGATAACTATCCCCAATGAGGCGGTTTTCGCCAATGGCAATCAATCCTTTGTGTTCATTGTTAAGCAGGACAGTACAGTAGCTCGTGTTGCGATTGCCCTTGGAACCCGACTGGCAGATGTTGTGGAAGTTGTGCAGGGGCTAGAGAGTGGGGCTACGGTCGTGAGAGCGGGTCATCAGAAACTCTTTGACGGGGCAAGAGTAATGCCGATTGC
>DPLS01000090.1 GCA_003541875.1 Bacteroidota bacterium
ACAGCTTCAAAGTTTCGCTCAAAGTTACCGATCGCATCACTGTCAAACGTTATCCTAAGCTACACCGATTTGGCAAGCTTGCGGGAACGGAGAACCCGGATTTCCTGAATGTCGAGTTGTTTGAGGATGCCTTTCTGAAGCCTCTTGGCGAACTAAAGCGGAAGCGCGGTGCAATTATCTTTGAATTCTCAACGTTCTATCCAAATAGTGGGATTACACGCCAGATGTTCATTGACCTTGTGGACTCCTTTCTCTCCAGACTGCCGAGAGGCTATGAGTATGCGGTGGAGTTGCGGAACACAGATTTTCTCACAGAAGACTATCTGAAGATGCTTGCCTCGAATGGTGTCGCACACGTTTTAAACAACTGGACGCGGATGCCTCCAATTATTGACCAGATAAAGATTGCAGGTGTGCTTACCAGTTCCTTCTCGGTGGCGCGGGCATTACTCAAACCCGGCAGGAGCTACCAGGAGGCTGTTAAGACATTCCAGCCCTACGACAAGGTAAAGGAAGAGAGTCCCGAGTTGCGCATGGGGCTGGTTGAATCCGTGCGCCGTTGCATTGCAGACGGGAAGACACTCTACGCATACGTCAACAACAGAGCCGAAGGAAATTCGCCGAAGACGATAGAGGGTATACTGGATATGCTCGATCAGTATCCAGTTGAGAAGTTGTAAACAATAGATATCCCAGATACAAAAGGCATCGGGAGATGACCGATGCTTGTTGGTCGGACCGGGGGGATTTCCTCCCCGCCCAATTTGATCCCCATGTCAGCAGGCGGGGAACCCGCGACCCCTTGCACCCCAAGTCCCGAAGGGATGCCTTCTGCACAAGTGCGCTACACCGCCGAACGGAGTGTCAAAGTCAGCTAGAGGCCAATCTCGTCTTGATGCTCTGCAGTTCTTTCCACCCCAGGGTGACTTCAAGTACTGTTCACACCGAACGCATGACACACAACAGCATCGCCTTATCAGCGATGCTGTGTTTTGTCGGAGCGGCGGGATTTGAACCCGCGACCCCTTGCACCCCAAGCAAGTGCGCTACCGGGCTGCGCTACGCTCCGTGTTGTTTTCACCACTCTTGCTGCCATCAAGACCGCTGCCTGTTAGCAGTTGTTAGCAATCCTGTTAGCAGCCCACCACCGAAATGGAACCATCAATGATTTCAATGGCACTTCAAAGTACGAAAGTCCGGCGAGGAAGGCAAGGCGGAGAGACTAATTCATCGCCACAGAAGTAGGGTGGAAGTCCATCTGTTCGATGGCTTGCTGGTGATTCTGATCGGAAGCATGTGAATATATCTGAACCATTTTGGGTGAAGTGCGTCCGAGGATCCTCTGTGCTGAATACCACAGTACGCTTGGTTGAAAAGCCACCCGGCTCCGGTATGACGGAGCGAATGAAAGTGAATCTCCGAATAATGATGAGGTCGTTCTTCTGGGACAGAAGCACAGTGTTCCTGCTTTTTGCGATCGGCTCGAATATCCTATCTCTTCACGTACTCCGTATCTCGCCTTTTGGATCGACGGAAAGCAGTGGTTCCTGCCGGGTAGTTGGAAACCGGGAGGGCATACTATGCAAGGAATTGACAATCTTCTTCGTCTGGTGCGATTTGAAATCAGCGAGAACTTCCTGCACGCGTTTGAGCGCTCCATCGATGCTATCCAGGTAGACCAGCACGGGGTCGTCGGGTTGAAACCGCTCGCGAATTGAGGATGCAGATACCGAAATGATTGCAAGCGGATTGTTCACAGTATCATTCAACATCGTTGATACCTCGTCCAGTAATTCCAGCTGCATTCGTCGGTGCTCATACTCCTGAACGAGGGTTTGATTCTTTTCCTGTTCCTCCTTCTGTTTCTTCATGTACTCAAACAGTTTTGCTCCGAGAAAAGCGAGTCCCCAAAGCAACACCACAGAACTGAACTGGAAAAAATATCCCTGAAAATCCCGTCGAGGATTGGGGCTTCCGAACAGGTTTATTGCTGCCCAGAGGTAGTACGCGAAAATGAAGATGCCAGCCAATAGTATTCCGTATTTCTCCCAAATGCTGCTAGCCCGACTTTGGATCATAGCTCGTGAGGACATGTCAAATGGACCTAGGGGATAGTTGAATGTGAATGCTTTTTTGATGTAGTGGTGAACGCCAAGGATTGCACCCCTGGTCGTCACCGATCACGAGTAATTTTGTCGAAGATTGCACGACAGCAAATCGGTTGTTATCCAATCCCAACCCTCCATTCCAGCAGCAACAGCGGAACGAGACCCTTCTCACCTGCAATATGTAATCCAACTTGCATGCCAATCTCGGTCAACAGAATCTCAACCGACGGGTGCAACGGCGGGCACCCGTGAAAATCACGCGGTGTTTTGCCTTTTCTGTTGGCAAGACTTCGATTTGGGAACAGAATTGTCTCAGCCGAGCCTCACCTGAGAATACTGCTGGGGGTTCTGTGATGGTACAAACTACTCGACGGAGGTAATTCTGTCGCGTAGCTGTCGAGCTTCTCCCCAAACTCTATAAGAGAACGAGAGACGTTTCTCCCGGCCGATATCATTCGCTATGGTCAGGAACCAGGTGTGCAACTTGCCGTGATACCAAATACTGCTGAGAGAGTAGGATGGGCTGTCGTCTAAGATTGCCCGCTAAAAACAACGTAAGAGTTACCGAGTGGCAAAATCTTCTTCTCCTACGCGCGGGGCCTATGCGAATACATGGGTTATTTGAGCAAATAGATAAGTACATCCATTGGTATAGTTTGTGCTTTTCAGGGGGCGAATGACTCTACTATTGGGAGCAAGGTGATGAAACTTTACTTCTACGTATCTGTTCTCTATGGAATTGTGAACCCAATGCTCGCCGGGCTGATTCTCGTCAAAGCCCGCCGCAACGTCCTCAGTCAGTTCTATGGATTCTGTGTTTTTGTCATGGTGCTCCTTGGTGCCATCTGGCTTCTCCAGACCAAGCCCTTTGGTGGAACAGCCGCGCTCGTCCTGGGTCAAACAGGCGGATTTGTATATGCCCTCTTCCCGTTCTTCTTTCTCCACTTCATGCTGGTCTTCTTGCGCCGGTACGAGATTGCAAACTCGAGAAAGATTATTTTCGCAACATACTTTGTTGGATTTTTTTGCTATGCACTGGTCCTTTTGCAACTGATCCCTCTGCCATTCTCAATGGGAGCCGGCATAAACCTCACCGCATATGTGTACTTCGTTACATGGATGTCGATGCTGTTTGCAATTGGCGTTGCTCTTCTTTATTCGTTGATTGGTGGTTTTGCCGAGCATAGCATGCATTCAAATCTCTTGTTTATCTCGTTTGCATTGTTAATGCTTCTGCTGCCGACGCCGTTTACACTGTCAATCTTCTCGGTAATATCGAGCGACAGTCATCTCTTGTATTTCGTCTCCTCGATGATGTCCCTGGCGATCATTGTCTTCCTCGTGTTCCGACATAGGATCACAATGAACACGCCGTATCAGGCGATGAAAACCGCGCTTGCAGCAATGAATGATATTATTGTGAAAACAGACATCGATTTCAACATAGGCCTCATTCAGGGGGCCGTAATGCCACTTCTTGGATATGACGAGAAGCAATTGCTGGGGAAGAAGCTGACGGCTTTTGTTCACCAACGGGATGCTCTCGAGGAATACCGAAGTCTGGTTCTGCAAGAGAAGCAGAAGGAGTGTTTTCTCGACACCGATTTCGTTTGCAGCGAAGGCCGCACCCTTCCGATGGAATTTTCGTTGACCCCTGTGTATGGGAACGAGGAAATCGTTGGTTTCGTTGGGGTTGGGCGGGACGTCTCACAGCGACGGCGTACAGAGACGGCCTTATGGCAAAGCGAAGCACGGTACCGATTGTTGTTCGAGAATAACCCGAGCCCGATGTGGGTCCACGATCTTTCGACGTACAAGTTCCTGCTTGTGAATACGGCCGCGGTTCGCCACTATGGTTACACGGCCGAACAGTTTCAAGCAATGAAAGTCGACGATATCACGGCCCCCATCGATGTCGTGCCCGGGACGATCCGCAACAGCAAGCACACCAAAAGAGATGGATCCTCGTTCGAGGCAGAGACGATAGCCCACGACATTACGTTTGGTGAGCACTCGGCAAGACTCGTTCTGGTCAACGACATTACGGAGCGCAAGCGCGCCGAAGAAGCCGTACGTAGATCTGAGGAGAACTACAAGCGGTTCTTTCAGGAAGATCTGACGGGCTATCTGTGTTGTGCCGCAAACGGCAGGATCCGCGAATGCAACCCCGCCATGATTCGCATTCTGGGATATGGTTCTGCAGATGAGGTCGTGGGTTCAAATGTTCGTGCACTCTACCCTAGCGCATATGCCTATGAGGCAACAATGCGGCAGGTTCGCCAACGAGGAAGACTCAGCAACCACGAGAATCAATTCGTTCGCAACGATGGGAAAGTCGTACACGTCATCGAAAATGTGATAGGAGGCTTCTCGCCGGAAGGAGAACTCAACGAACTAAGAATACACGTTTTTGACATTACCGAGCGGAAGGAATTGGAGGACGAATTGCGCCATGCGCAGAAAATGGAAAACCTTGGATCATTGGCCGGTGGCATTGCTCATGATTTCAACAACATTCTGGCAATCATCTCGGTTCACGCGTCCATACTTGCCCGGATGAAAACACAAGACGAAAAAATGGGGCGGAGCGTGGAGGCACTCAGAGATGCGTCAAAACGCGGGGCGGGCCTTGCGAGTCAACTGCTCACCTTCGCCCGTAAGAAGGATATCACTTTTGAGTCCATCAACCTCAATCCGGCCCTTGATGAACTGGTAAAGCTGCTGAGCCCGACATTTCCCAAGACGATAACGATCCAACTGCATCCTCGGGCCAATCTTCCAAATATCCTGGCAGACTCCAATCAATTGCAGCAGGTTCTTATGAACCTATGTGTCAATGCCCGCGACGCAATGGCGAGCGGCGGCGATCTGACGATCGCCACAACGGCAGTTCCACGCCAGGAAGTTCGACGGACATTCCACGATGCGGCCGATGACGAATACGTCTGTCTGGCTGTTACCGACACGGGAAGCGGGATGGACAAGGCCACACGCAACAGGATCTTCGAGCCATTCTTCACCACGAAGGGTGTTGGCAAAGGAACGGGACTTGGTCTTGCTGTTGTGTATGGCATAGTGAAGAGCCATCGTGGTTACATAGATGTTAAGAGTGAATTGGGAAAGGGAACAACCTTTCAGATTTACCTTCCCTCGCAGCAGAAGAGCATCGATGCTTCTGGCCACCCCCCCTTGTCGCAGGATGATGTCGTTGGAGGGTGTGAAACGATTCTGTTTGTGGAAGATGAAGATCTGCTCATGGTTCCGTTGCGCGATGTGCTGGAAGAGTACGGCTATCGCGTGCTAGTTGCTCATGATGGTATTGAGGCTGTTGCAATCTACACTCAACACAAGGAGAGCATCTCCATCGTCCTTTCTGACATAGGCCTCCCCAAGCAGAACGGCTGGGACGCGTTTCTCCAAATGCGAGAGATGAACCCGCAAATCCGCGGAATCCTCGCAAGCGGGAACTTTGATCTGAGCAAGAAGGAGGAAATGCTTGACCATGGCGTGAGTCAATTTATCTCCAAACCCTACATTATTGAAGATGTCCTCCGTGCCGTGCGGACTGTGCTCGATAGCCAGCATTCCGTTCGGGTCGGTTAACTGAAAGGCAACCATGAAGATACTTCTTGTTGATGATAACACTGACTACCTTCGCCTTCTGAAAGATGCGCTCATTGCGTCGGGCTACGACGTGTGTGCCGGAGAAGACGGAATAGAGGGGTGCGAAACCCTCACATCCACGGATGTTGATCTGATCATTTCTGACATCCGCATGCCAAGACTCGATGGCATCAAGTTACATTCGTTTGCGAGGAATTCGCACCGCTACAAAAGGATTAAGTTTGTCTTTCTCTCTGCATTCAAAGATGTGTATGGCAATACCCTGGGATTGGACCCCGAGATTGATTTCTTTTTGGATAAAACAACACCAATTGATGTAATAACAAAGACGGTTGACCGTCTGCTATTTGGGGACTTTGCGGGAAGGTGGGTTTAGCCCGCCTTTGTCTTGCGCTTCTGCTGGGAGGTGGCGTGTGAACATTCTCGTTGTTGACGACAACCGCGACTACAGGTTCTTGCTCGACCTTACGCTTGACCTCGGAGGGTTCAAGGTATACTCCGCGGAGGACGGAATTGAGGGAATTGAAGTTCTAGAGTCGACAGACATCGATTTGATAATCTCCGATATCCGGATGCCACGAATGGATGGCACTAAACTGAACGCGTACGTACGAACATCGTCCAAATATAAGAACACCAAGTTCATATTCGTTTCGGGCTTCAAGGATGTATATTCCAGCATTCTAGTCCTTAACCCCAAGCTCGATTTCTTTCTCGACAAAACCACCCCCAGCGAAGAGATCCTGCTACTGGTGAACACGTTGCTCAGTCGAGATCGTACGGGAGAGTTTGTCGAAGTTCGCTAGGAGAGAGCGTCCTGAAGCCTTCCCCGTGTCCACAACACAGCCACAAGTCAACAAGACGCTACCACCAGTTTCTGTACATGGTGAAAAGTACATCGAGTTGTCTCCCGGTCGCTCGGTGCCAATCGGCCACATCGGTGCGGTGAAATCCACATTGAGTCCTCAGATTGAAGAACCGAAGTGAGATTGTTGTTAGAAACGACATGGCTCTTCTTCTAAGGCACCTTATCTCTTCGATAACGGAAACTACCATGTATCACCGTTCTCTCGTGTCGTAGAATATCATATTGACAAACAGCATAGAATAGTGGATCAGGTCTGGGAGATTCACAATACGTTGTCCATAGAGGCCCGGCCCTTCGGCGAACCCACGCCAATCTGATGATGAGTAGGCCCGTAGCAATGTGGCGGGCAACGGTGACCGCAACGCGGGGAGAGCTTGGCGGCTTGAGTTTCTAGCAGGAAGAGGAAGGAGCGTTACTTCGAAGAAGGGTCTAGAGGTATGATGGACTTCAATTCAGCTTCTGCAATAGGTCTTGAAGGAATTTCTTTACCTCGACGACATCCGTTCTCAGCTGCTCGTCAGCGATTTTCGTCCTTGGTTTTGGTGAATCAATTAACAGAAGTTGTTCGCCGGTCTCGTCGTCCGGAGTGTAACTCTTGAGAACCTGCTTTGCGCCCTCTATCGTATATCGTTCGTCCCGCAGAAGTTTCTTTATGTACAGGATGAGTTTGATGTCGCGATTGGTGTAGATCCGGTTACCCGCGCGGTTCTTGGCAGGCTTCAGTTGTTCGAATTCCGACTCCCAATACCGCAGCACGTACTGCTCAAGATCTGTGATCTTGCTGACTTCGCTGATCGAGTAGTAGAGTTTCTTGATGCCGAGAGATTTCATGGTGCCTCGCAAGGTGTGACCGGTGTCGACGCGTCAAAAAAGTACATATTCCCTGTTTGAGATGCAACCGACCAAATCCGGTAGGATGGTCTGTTTGGAGAAACACGGTCGCGACTACTTGTTTTTCCCCCTGCTCCTGGAGATCCGTTCGTCGATCTCCTTTAGCTTCTTCAGTTCGTTTGAAGCCCTTTGAAGTTCTGCCTCCAATTCCTGTGTGTGCCGGGCGCGCAAGCTCAGCTCGCTTGAGTGTTTGCGTGCCACCGCAGCAAGACTGTCGTTGAGTGCGCACTGGTGTGTGAGCGAGTCGTGAAGCGCTTCGACCTGGCCGACTGTCGTGAGGTACATTTGGATGATCTGTTTTTCCTCGGGTGATTGAGTGAGGACAAGGTATGTGCTAAGCCAGTAAAGCGAAGCGCTGTCATTGGCCGCCGGATTTGTCGGGGAACTGAAAAGCAGGGCAACTTTCCTTACTGCTGTTGCGTACACAGTCGACGAAGGAAATCGCTCGGCGACAATTTGGTACTCGAACGTTGCTTCTCGTAAGGCGGATGCGCGCTCAAAGGTGTCCGCTAATGCCAGATGACGTTGTGCTTGGGTCTCGACGTCATTCACATCTCTAGACGCAGAACATCCGTGGAGAACGGCCGCCACGAGAAGGCACAGGCAGCTACGCCGAACCATCTGCCGCTCTCTGTGGTTGTGCAACAACAGGAGAAGAAGGGGTCATCGTGCCGAGGTCTGCTGCTGGCAAATCTATGGTGAATGTCGTGCCGACGTTGACCGTGCTGGCAACGGAGACCGTGCCACCATGTCCTTCAACAAAGGCTTTAACAAGGGCGAGACCGAGGCCGGTCCCTTTGGCGCCCGCCTTTGAAGCGTTTGATGCCTGGTAAAACTTCGTGAAGATTTTTGGCAGATCCTCGGGCGCAATCCCCACGCCGGTATCGGCGAGCGTTATGCGCGCCCCGGCTTTGTTGCGAGCGACAGCGATGGTGATCTGTCCGCCTTTCCCCGTGTACTTAATTGCATTGCTCACAAGGTTGCCAAAAACCTGGGAAAGTTTCTCGACATCTGCCATGACATAGGGGATGGGGCTTGCTGAAACTGAAATCTGGACGCCCTTTCGCTCTGCAAGAACCTGAGCATCCTCAACCGCCGAGGCGACTATCGAAAGAAGATCTGCAAGCACCATTTCGTACTCCATCTTGCCGGCCTCAATCTTTGCGATGTCGAGGAATGCATTGGTGAACTTAATGAGTTTGTCGATATTGCTCCGCATCGAGCCAAGCAGGCGGACTTGTTCCGGGTTGAGCCGCCCGAGCTTCTGTTCTGAGAGGATGTATTGAGCGGAAAGGATTGTCTGCAGAGGTGTCCTTAGCTCATGAGAAATCTGCCTCATCATGCCGGCCTTGTACTCGTTAATCTGCTTCAGCTGGTTGCCCATGTCGTTCACGGCATCCGCAAGGAGTGCGGTCTCGTCATGAGACGGTACCCGGATTGGCTCAAATGCGCCCCGGGCAATTTGCTGTGTTCCCCGGATGACGGCTTCAATCGGTCTCGTGATTGTTCGGGTGATGAAGAACGCGATCGTCAAGGCGACCAGCAATGCGCCCGTTGTAAGAAGCAGGGCAATGCGGGCCGATTCCTGGGTCGTCGTTTCGACATTTGTCATAGCCTTGTCGATTGAGACCTGGTTCATTTTGATGAAGCGGTCGAGTTCAATGCGGATCACTTCGAAAGTCTGAAACTCGTTCTGGTCGAATGTGCCAACAAACTTCTTGCGGGCGGTTTGGGCAAAAACTTGTTCGGTATACACCGCTTGTGCAAAAGCATCGTGTTTAGTCCGCACGAACCGCAAGGCTTCAAGCTTCTGTGGATCAGATTGAATGCCCATGAGAGAGTCGAGGTCATCAGAAAAGGAGGTGTTCTCCTCGGAGAAAAGTGCAAAGTAGGCGTTGTCGTGAGAGATGAGGTACTTCTGGGCGAAGCGCTCCTCTTCGTAGAGTGGTCCGTGCAGCTGCTTTGCGATGTTTATCGATTGAACATCAGAGGTAAGGGTTGTATGGGCAGCGTTGGAAACGGCATTGAGCTCAAACACCATGTACGCGCTGACAATGCTCATCAACAGGATAATCGTGACAAATCCGATCATCATCTTTTTGTAGATTGTCAGCTTCACAACTAGTCCTCTTCCAAAACAACCATTGCGACAACATGGCTCTCTGAGTGAGAGAGCGAGACAAAGATGGACGCGTGTGCCAAGGTCTCCTTGAGCTTTCCGCTAAGTGCTATGTAGGGTTTTCCAAGTTCGTCGTTCGTTACTTCAATATCTTTCCAGGAGAAGTTTCCCCGCCATCCTGTGGCAAACGCCTTGCTCACGGCCTCCTTTGCTGCAAACCGTGCAGCGAAATGCTGTGCGGCATTGTGTTTTGCAGTGCAATACCGGATCTCTGCTGATGTGAAGATCTTTTCAAGAAAGTCGTTGCCAAAGGTGGCAACGCTCTTTTGAATTCTTTGAATCTCCAGGATGTCGATGCCGATGCCTTTGATCATTCTAGATTCAGGCCCGCCGGGGAAGTTGGTTCTCGTTGTCAATGACGGCAAGAAGCTCAGAGATGTCGTTGATCTCATAGTTTGCGTTCGTCTCAACAGTACCGAACGTATCGCCGTACCGGGCGAACACCGTGATCATACCAACGGCAGCCGCTCCCACCATGTCGCGCTCGGCCCAGTCGCCCACCATCACTGCCTCATGTGGGTGTATCGAGAGCAGTTCGAGTGCTTTACGAAATGGTCCGGGCTTTGGTTTGCGCTCGCCGGTATCTTCAAACGTCACCACGTAGTCAAAAATATGGTGAAAGTTCAAATAGCAGAGCCGCAGCCATGCCTCACGGCTTGGGGCATCCGACACAACCGCCAGCTTGAGCCCACGCTTCACCAGTTCAACAAGCGTGATGTTGACGTGGGGATAGGGGACGAGAGCTGCCTCTCGGGCCCGGCGGTACGCGATGATGCCGGCGGACAGAATCTTATAGTCCACCTTCTGAAATACATCATAGAGGAGTTGATCGAAAACATTCTGGAACTCGATTCCCTTTTCTTTGTAGATGGTGTCGATTCTTTCCTGCACTTCTTCGGGCGAGAGTCTGAGCCCCGCATCGATC
The DNA here is from genome assembly GCA_003541875.1 of Bacteroidota bacterium. Classification (GTDB taxonomy): domain Bacteria; phylum Bacteroidota; class Ignavibacteria; order UBA10030; family UBA6906; genus UBA11986. The sequence goes on from DPLS01000090.1 coordinate 10,596, forward strand.
ATCGAGTGGATGGCCGCGTTAATGGCCTCACGCTTCATTTTCATGAAGTCCACAAGCGTATTGTCCAAATCGAATATGACGCCTTTGATCATGGGTTACCGACCAGTTTTCTTGGTGCGCGCAACTTCGTCTTCAATGAATTCTCGCACAGCCGGCTTGATGAACACGTTGTCGAGCCCCATCTCGTGAAGCGCGAGGGCGAACACCGACGCTTTCTTGTTTGGCATAAGCCTCTTGTTGATGAGGAGAATCCGGTCGGTCTTCAGGATGCAATATCCTCCTTCGAAATCTCCCTTCTCGTGGCGGACAACAACACCGACCTGCGTCGCAAGTTGCTCCAACTCGGCGATCAATTCCTCATGTTTCATGCAGTGGTGTGTGGTCTCTTCTTCAATGGTTGGAATACTGCCAGAGCTATGATGGTATAGTAGCAAAGTGTTGCAATGAACGGAGTGCCGGCCAATGCGCCTATCCTTGCAATGAACAGATCTCGAAATACGAGATTGTCGGCTGTCGTGAAGAACTCATTGAAAATCATCTTGCCGTCGAGAAGCATCGTGAAGACTTCGACGGGAACGAACAGGTAGAACAGAATCGCACTTATCATGAGCCATCCCTCTTCCTTCAGTTTGTACGGCGATGCCACAAGGAATGCAACACTACTGACAAGGGCAACGAGGTAGCTGCCCATCACAAAGATCGATGAGAGTGACAATAACCGGAAAATCTCTCGTTCTGCCTCGGGAGGAATATACTCCTCAAATTCCAATGTTCCTAGCTTGAGCAGGTCATTACCGATAATAGCCCGAACATGCACACCCCCAAGCCACAGTGTACCCGAGACGATGAAGATAACCAAGGCAATTCGCCACCCATTGGAGTCTGCTTGTGCTGAGGAGTGTACCATGATGTCATAATCTACCAATTTCCTCCGGCCTTTTCAAGAAAGCAGCCCTAATCACTCCCCGGTCGCGAGCGGTCCATCGTCCAATTCTTGTACCAGCTCAGGTCATAGCAAAGAGCAAGCAGGCGCTGCAATGATTCCGGAGTCATTGTCAGGTAGGTGGATGTGAAATGTTGCCGATCCTCTATCGGCGAGTCTATAAGTAGAGTATCGATGAGTGATATGGATTTCTCGATAGCGCCGGTGAACTCGCGAGAGAGGTTATCGTATCCCTCGCCATGTGTTCCAGAGCGTTGCATGATGCCATAGGTCTTGGAAGCAAACTTTGCAAGAAAGACCAACTCATCGAAGACGGCGCGCCGATTGTGAAGCCCGGAGAGCTCGATGAGTATGCCGAGGTCGTTGTGCCGCGTAAGTTTGCGTCCGGAGAAGACATCAAGTGACGCAAGGAGATGAATCGTTTGTTCGCTGAGTTGCAAGTGCCACGCTAGATGGTAAGACTAAAGAACTTCCTTGCCACGAATATAGAGGAAAGCAGGGGGACAAACAACGACAATTGTGGAACGTTTGTACGGGGTGGGACGCTGTACGTCCAAAGGCCGCCTCGTCGTTGCTTCTTCGATGTGCATTGGGTAACTTTGCCGAGGCTGAATTCGTCAATCCGAAAACCACGTATGAGCTTATTCCAGCGACTTTCCCTTGCAAGAAAGGCACTCCTTGGCATCCTGCCTCTCTTCCTGCTCTTCATCTCTGTGAGTGTGTTGCTGCAGAACCATTTTCAGGAACAGGAGTTGATGGGGCAGGCCCAAGTGGCGGCCCACAACTATGCCGACATCATCAAGGAATCGCTTGTCAGTATGATGGTGAACAACTCTGAGGTGGATAGTAGTTTCTTGGAGCGACTGAACACGCTGGAACAATTTGACACCGTCCACATTCTCGTCAACAAGCTTCGCTTGCGGCAAGAACTCCTTGATGAGAAACGGGTTGGGCGACTCGAGACGAAATACAAAGCTCTACAACCACACGATGATCTTGAACGAAAAGTAATCGCAACAGGGCGACCAAGCTTCACACGCGATGTCGACCGGTTTCGAGGAGTCATTCCATTCAACGCAACGAAGGTCTGCCAGAAATGCCACGCCGTCCCAGTAGGATACACCCTCGGTGCTGCCGATCTACACGTCTCTTTTGAACAGATCTCGACGGTGGCAACGGGAAATTGGAGACGGTCACTCATTATTTTCCTAATCTTTACGGGGCTAGTTATTGGGATCGCAACCTTCATCTTTACTCGGTACGTGTCAAAACCAGTCGACCACCTTGTTACGGCAATGAAGGAAATTGGTCGGGGCAACCTGGACTACGAACTTCGGCACTTGAGGGCTGATGGAGCGGGTGGGGGCAGATCGAACGATGAATTGGTGTTTCTTGAGCGCATGTTTGACTCGATGCGGCAATCTCTGCAAGAGAAAATCGGTGAACTCGACCGCGCAAATACCAATCTCTCTACACGCAATCGCGAGATTGAGCAAGCCCTTCAGAAACTAAAGCAGGTGCAGGAAGAGTTGATCCGTAGCGAACGGCTTGCAGCAACCGGCAAGATGACCGCCCAGCTTTCTCATGAGATCAACAACCCGATCCACAATATTCAGAGTCTGCTGGAGTCGACCCTGCGAAAGGTAAATGGCAACGACCAGGCGAAAGAGTTGATCGGAATTGCTCTCGACGAAGTAACGCGCATGGCGAAACTGACCAGGCAAATGCTTGATTTCTATCGCGGTTCAGTAGTGGATATTTCCCTTGAACCCGTTGACTTAGTAAGCCTTCTCATCGAGATTGGCAAGCTATATGAGGAGCCCCTGTCGAAGCAGCACATTGCATTTGCGCTGAGATTGCCGCCGGAGCTTCCATCTGTTGAAGGCTCTCGCGACAAGTTGAAGCAGGTGTTCATCAATCTCCTCAGCAATGCGCGTGATGCAATGCCGGGCGGAGGCACACTCAGTGTAGTGGCTCGTGCTGCACGCGGCGGCGTCACGGTGACCGTACATGATACTGGTGTAGGGATCCGTCCGGAGAATATTGGCAGGATTTTTGACGCTTTTTTTACCACAAAGAAGGAGCTCAGTGGAGTCGGGCTCGGTCTTTCGGTGAGCTACGGTATCATCCAGCAACACCGAGGATCCATCGAGGTCAAGAGCGGCGTGGGGGAGGGAACAACGTTTATCATTCAATTGCCTACAGTGAGAGAAATCAATGGATAACGAACTGTCAAAAGAAACGCTTCCGATAGGGCGACCGCGTGAACGAATTCTTGTCGTGGATGACGACAAGGCTTTTCGGGTGGCAACTCGCACTCTGCTCAATGATGACGGATATCAGGTATCGCTTGCCACGAACGGAGAAGAAGCACTGAAACAACTGGAGGCTGAGGATTTTGATCTCGTGCTAACAGACATGGTGATGGGGACGATGACAGGAGTAGACTTGCTCAGGAAGGTGAAGCCTCATCATCCCGAGATGCCGATGATCATGGTGACGGGCTTTGGTTCCATTTCGACGGCAGTGGAGGCAATGTATCATGGAGCTTCTGACTACCTCACGAAACCGTGCAATAACAGTGAGTTGCTCCTGAAAATTCGCAAGGCGCTGGACGGACAGCAAAAGGAACGGGAGTTGAAAATGTTGCGTGATGAACTCCGGAGCACATATAGCTTCGGCAATATCATCACCCGCAGCGACAAGATGAGGGAAACTATCCGCCAGGTACGCCAGGTTGCTGATACCGACGTCACTGTTCTAGTTCAGGGCGAGAGTGGGACAGGCAAGGAGCTTATAGCGCACGCATTACACTTCAGCAGCACGCGCGCCAGCGGGCCGTTTATCGCAGTCAATTGCTCTGCGATCCCGGAAAACCTTCTGGAAAGCGAGCTCTTCGGTTATGAAAGGGGGGCGTTTACCGGTGCGGCAAAACAGAAGCGGGGGAAATTTGAAGAAGCACATGGTGGAACTCTGTTTCTGGACGAGATTGGCGATGTTGTCACGTCACTACAGACGAAGCTTCTCCGGGTCCTTCAGGAAAAGAAATTCGAGAGAGTTGGTGGCAATGCGTCCATCACTGTTGATGCGCGTGTAGTCGCCGCAACCAATCGGAACCTTGAATTGATGATGCGCCAGGGAGATTTTCGTGAGGATCTTTTCTACCGCTTGAATGTCTTTCCAATAACGCTTCCGCCTCTCCGGGAGCGTCTTGAAGATGTACCGATACTTGCGGAACATTTCCTCCAGCGTCACGCTGGCTTGTCGAACGGGAGGGTGAAGTACATGGCGCCGAGCGTTCTTACCGATCTAATGAACTATACATGGCGAGGCAATATTCGGGAGCTGGAAAACCTCATGAAGCGCGCGATCATCAAAACAACCGGGGACACCATTACCAGCATGGAAATTCCTACTACCATCGAGGTGAACCCTTCTCCCGTCATATCGGATAACCTGCAAACGGTAAATCTCACCACGCCATTCAAGGACTACCTCTCAACGATTCTCCGAGATGCGGAGGAGAAATATCTGGTGCGCATGCTTCGTCTGTACAAAGGGAATATCAACCAGATTGCAAAGCTGATGGATATTGATCGGAAGACAGTGTACCGGAAAATGGCCGAGTATTCGATTGACCCGGCTTCCTTTCGGGAGTAATACGCACCGGTTGCGTGGCAGCGATGCCACGCGTGCTTCACGCACCCCCATCAAAATGTGGCGTCGTTGCCTCACTCTGCGATTCTCTCCCTTGCCAGCCTCCTAAGCCGCATCGTATCACCAGCTTTCCGGACGAAGTATTTCTGGCATGCGTGTTGACTCATTGATGAGTGTTCGAAGGTTGTACACCCCATCACCTATTTTCGCTCATCAGGAGGACCATGAATCGATTCGAACAGGAAGCGTTGCCACAAATGAACGCTCTCTACAACTTTGCCCGGAAACTCTGCAGAGATGATCGGGATTCGCGAGACCTTATACAGGAGACCATGCTGAAGGCATACACATACTTTCACACGTTTCAAGAAGGTACTAACTGCCGTGCTTGGCTTTTCCAGATCTGCAAGAACTCCTTCATTAACGAAGTCAGGAGAAAGCAGCGACAACCAGTGGTGCTTGATCTCCAGGAGTCGGAGTCGGGTAATCGCTTTCGCGCAGACGGCACCCCGTATAGAGATTTCCATCTGAACATGAACAACCAGGGCGCGAGAGACTTCGCAACCGATACCCTGAGTGATGAGGTCCAGGATGCGCTTGAAGCCCTTCCATCAGACTATCGGACCGCGCTTATTCTCTGCGACATTGAGAACCTCTCGTATGAAGAGGTCGCCCAGTTCATGCAGACGCCGGTTGGAACAGTTCGCTCTCGAATACATCGTGGAAGAGCAATGCTTGCGGGTCGGCTTACAGAGTACGCTCAGGAACGAGGATATTCACGGCAACCATCATGATGAAAGCTCTGGAAAACGTGCGGGAGTAAAAGCAATGTCTGACTGGAAAAAGGAAAGTCGAATAAGCTACGCTTTTGCATTGGTGTTGGTGGCCGTAGGAATCATATTGGTTGTGTTGGCAGTAGCAGGTCCATTGTCAAGTTGGTTGTCTTAATGTGAGGCCACGCTCGCCATCTTGCATCCGACTTACGCGCTCTTTATATTACCGCACCCTAAACAACACCCGATGCGTTCTTTCTCTTCAACCCACACTGAAAGGAATCGATCGATGAAGCTCCCACTCAAGATTGCGGTACTGTTTCTGCTCGGTCTCCTTGCCGCACTTCCAGCCTTTGCATTACCCCGGTTTGCCGCTCTTACTGGTGCCAAATGTCAATCATGCCATATCAATCCATCTGGCGGCGGAATGCGTCAGGCATTCGGTGTCCAATACGGACGAGAGACACTTCCTGTTCCCACGTGGTCGGAGGAGCTTGGCCTGGATGATTTCTCCACAAAGCTGACAGACTTTGTCTCCATTGGAGCGGACTTTAGGACGCTCTACTTTATGCAACAGAATCCTGATACTGGTACGCCTCCTCAATCGGTCAAGGGAAGTAATGCCTTCTGGCAAATGCAAGGTGACATATATATGAACTTTCGTCTGGCAAAGAAGGTAAATATCTACCTTGATAAGGGGCTTTACTCGGGGTTCGAAATTTTTGGTTTGCTGAACATCCTCCCTGGCAACGGCTATGTTAAGGTTGGAAAGTTTACCCCAAACTATGGCTTGAAACTGGACGATCATCGTGCCTATGTCAAGACGTACACCGGCTTTAGTGCCGAGGCGGGCCGGCCCGAACTTACCGGAGCGGAAGTAGGCTTTCAACCCGGACCATTTTCGATCACAGGG
>DPLS01000177.1 GCA_003541875.1 Bacteroidota bacterium
GGCAAGTACATGGTGCTGATTGGCGGGGATGTTGCAGCGGTGAAGTCGAGTGTTGAGGCCGGAGCAGTAGTTGGAAGAGGCAGCGTCATCGATACGTTTGTCATCCCGAATGTTCACGCCTCTGTATTTCCAGCGATTGCCGGAGCTGCAAATGTTGAGAACTATGATGCGCTTGGTATTATCGAGTCATTCTCGGTTGCCTCGCTTATCGAAGGTGCAGACGCCGCGGTGAAAGCTGCTCGCGTGGAGTTGATTGAAATCCGGCTGGCAATGGCATTGGGCGGAAAAGCCTTCTGTACTTTGACTGGCGACGTTGCGGCTGTAAGAGCAGCAGTGGATGCAGGAGCAGCCGTTATTTCAGAAAAGGGACTCCTTGTGAACAAGGTTGTAATTCCACATCCACGCAAGGAACTGTTGAAAGAGATTGTCTAGATCATCATTTGGTCAAATATCACCCTGCCTCCAATTAGGGTCCACGCATGAGTGACACAAAGTCCAAGGGCTTGCTGAAAACATTCCCTCCTGTATTCTGGACAGCAAATGTGATGGAGCTGTTCGAACGCGGCGCTTATTACGGGATGAATTCCGTCCTTGCGATCTATCTCACTAACTCCGTTTCGGCAGGCGGACTTGGGTTCTCTGAACAGTCGGTTGGTTTCTTGCAGGGGCTTATCTATGCCCTCACGTACATCGTCCCGATACTGGGAGGCGCACTTGCAGACAGGTACGGTTATCGAAAGATGCTTCTTGTTGCCTTCTCGCTCCTGGCAACTGGCTACTTCGTTACTGGCAATATGAGCATGTACGGTGCAGTGTTCGCAAGCCTGCTCGTGATGGCAACCGGTGCGGGACTTTTCAAGCCGATCATCAGTGGAACGATTGCCCGTAGTACGAACGAGGAAAACTCCGGCTTTGGCTTCGGCGTCTACTATTGGATGATCAATCTTGGAGCGTTCCTCGCTCCATTGCTGGTGAGTTATTTTAGAGGATTCTCATGGAGCTACGTGTTCGTTGCATCGTCGCTCTACTGTGCGTTGATGCTCATTCCTGCAGTCTTCATCTATCGTGACCCTCCACGGCCTGAGAATACGAAGACGCTCAAGGAAGTTCTTGGCAGCGCGGCGATGGTTCTTGGGGACGCACGCTTCATGTTGATGATCTTTGTCTATTCGGGTTTTTGGATTCTCTATTTCCAGAACTTTGGTTCCGTGTTGTGGTTTCTCAGAGATTTTGTGAACACTGCACCGATAGACGCGGCGTTTGCTTCGATCGGCATTCCCCTGAAGTTCGAGGCAGAGCATGTCACCGTGGTTAATGCCGGTACGATCATTTTGTTGCAGGTGCTGGTAAGCCGCATCGTGAAGAACACTCCTCCTCTTCCCACGATGGTCGGCGGGATCATCATTGGTGCGCTCGGATTCGTGTGTCTCGCGTTTGCTACGAACATCTGGATATTTGTGCTTGGCATAGCGGTGTTTTCTGTCGGCGAGATGACTGCCCATCCGAAATACTACAGTTTCATCGGACTTGTGGCTCCTTCTGACAAGAAAGCGGTGTACATGGGGTATGCTTTTCTCTACGGAGTTATTGGCAGTCTAATCGGGTCGAATCTCGGCGGTGTGATGTATGAGGCGATGCTCAAACCGCTCATCGGACAAACAGGAATTGAGAGCAATCTCCGCAACTTCTGGTTGATCTTTGCCGGGCTCGGAGTATTGGCCACAGTTGGACTCATGCTCTACAATCGTTTCTTTGCGGCAGACACGCCGCATACGAACAGCCGTGCACGTCAAATCATGATGGGCATATACTCACTGCTTGTCACCCTCGGCGGTTGGTTCTTTTACATATCGGCCTTCGGCGGAGAAACAGTTGCATACAAGACCATGGTCCAGTCGTTGATCATGGTCCTCATTGGCGCAGGTGGGCTTGTGATTAGTCTGAAAAGAAGATGACTCGAAACGGCCACAACATAAAACCTTAAGGAAGATCATGTTTGAAGAAATTTTGAAGGCGGCTAAGAAGAACGAGCCTCACGTTGCACAATTCCTCCGCGATCTTATTGCCATCAAATCGCTAAGCTCGCAGGAAGAGCAGGTCATTCACCGCATCAAAGAGGAGATGGAGAAGTGCAAGTTCGATGACGTCACTATTGACCCGATGGGGAACATTCTCGGTCGCATCGGGAAAGGGAAGCACATCATCGCCTTCGATGCACACGTCGATACGGTAGATGTTGGTAACAAGGCCAACTGGACTGTGGATCCATTCAAGGGGGCAGTGAAGGATGGCATCATTTACGGTCGGGGTGCCTGCGATATGAAAGGCGCGCTCGCTTCGATCGTTCATGGCGGTAAGCTCATCAAGGAACTTGGACTTGAAGATGATTACACGCTCTACGTCGTTGGGAGTGTGCAGGAGGAAGACTGCGATGGACTGTGCTGGCAGTATATCATCAACGAGGATAAGCTGCGCCCTGAAGTAGTCGTGATCACCGAGCCGACGAACCTGGCCGTGTACCGCGGTCATCGCGGACGGATGGAGATAGAGGTGCGAACGAAGGGGATTTCCTGTCATGGTTCTGCACCGGAACGCGGAGTGAATGCGGTCTACAAGATGG
>DPLS01000250.1:0-340 GCA_003541875.1 Bacteroidota bacterium
GCCCGGAGTGGAGTCTGCTGCAGCCGCCCACGATGCACCGTTGTTCGTGGACTTCACCACCCACGTGCCGGTGATCGGACTGGTCATCGTCATCCAATAGAGGTTGCCAAGGCTGTCATACGCAGTACAGGGATCTCCGGCGTTCGTGGGAAAGGGGGCATTGCCCGAGGTCCAGTCAAGACCATTCTCTGTGTGGTGGTTGCTCGTGTTGTTTGTGTTGAACGCATTGAACCACCATCTCGCGTTTTGGGGATTGGTTGAAGCGTGCGCCTCAGCAAAGTCCACGCCGAGGTCGAAATTGTCATAGCCATTCGGAGTTGTAACGACCATGATCTGGTTG
>DPLS01000250.1:585-2729 GCA_003541875.1 Bacteroidota bacterium
ACGACCATGATCTGGTTGTTCCCCCTTGGTTGTGGCGAGTAGCTTGGTGCATAGACCGCACGGTCCACATTCGGGTCATCGGTTTGGGCGAGAGCGATTGCGGCTTGGAGGGCAATCACTTCGAACATGACAAACAGCCGGCGGGTGTAGGAAATGATCCGCTTTTTCATGACGCTGTTCCTCCGGGAAATAATAGGTTCTGTGTTTGATCTGAAGGGAACGAAAGTTGCCATAAATATCGCTGATTGAGATCGAGATTGCAAGGGGTTTGTGATGCCTTAGCAGAGCCCCCTAGGGCTTGCTGCTGTGGAGGAATGCGTAGAGTTCTTCAAATGTGGAGAAGATGCGCGTCGTACATGCAAGCACCCAGCCCGGTATTTCGTTTAGCGACATCGTGGTGACCATGTAGACAGGCTTCCCAAAGTGTTTCGCCATCGTGAGTTCTCCTTTCGTCCCGGCACCTCTCATAGCGGATTCGTCCCAGTAGCAAATAACGACGTCCGAACGTTTAGCGATCTCCGTGCAATCAATCTCAACAAGTCTCTCGACAATCTCCTTGTACTTCAGCGTGTCCGTCTGCTTGAGTGCGCGGATGTCGATATTGGGATAGTGCGTTTGGAAGAAACGGTCGCTTTCGAAGTTGGGATTAAACACCGACCAACCGAGTTCGGATTCGATCCTTGACTGGACGGTCTGTCTCCATTCCCTTCCCTCGTTATCGGCATACTCCATCCCGCCGGAAAGGTAGACGCGTTTGTTCAAACCCATTGGACACATGAGAGAGAATCAGCCGGGAAAATCAAGCGCATAAACATTGAGCGTCGGTAAGAGAAGGGCATACATTAGCCACATCACGCCGCCAATACTGAATGTGATGGAAAGGTTGTCATCGATCGCGATGGACATTGCTTCAACGACCGAACCTATGAAGGCCGCGACAAAGCCGACGAGGTACTCCGCAGGTACATACCCAACCTTGGGAGCAAAGCAAACCACTACGACTGCACTTACAAAGAAGGCAAGTGTTCCTTCCAAGCTCTTTCTTAGGAAAGGATGCCTGCCAAACTTCCGTCCAAACAGAGCAGCGACGGTATCTGAGACGATCATGATGGCGAACGCGGTGATGATAATGACTTTCGGGAAAATCAGGATGCCAATGACCGCCGACAGAAGGACGTAGGTTGCGCCGGTGAGGCGTTTCTCTTTCTCATCTTTTTCATGCGCACGCATGAGCCAGCCGAACAATCGGTGATAAAACTGACGGAAAGCAGGGAAGAGGTGCCGAGCGATGTCGGTTACGCCAAACAACAAAGCCAACGGCACCAAGATGGCAAGTACTGTTGATTTTGGAAAAAAACAGTAGACAATAGGTATCGAGAGGGAAGAGAGGTGGATTGCCTTGCGGGCAAGTTCGCCCGAATAGTCCCGCTCAACGTCCGGTAGGTTGTTCATTGCTTAGGAATACTGTCCGGACTTGGAGATTCCGTGGATGTCGAAGCTTCCGGTTGGGACAATGATGCGCGGCCATTTCCGCCCCGCTCCATCGGGGGCAGTTCTTCGCCCCGAATAATGGCATCAATCTCGCTTGAGTCGAGGATCTCGCGCTCCAACAACGTCTGGGCTAACCGATGAAGCGTCTCTACGTTCTCCTTCAAGATCATCTCGGCGCGCTTCATCCCATTGTCGATAATGCCTTTGATCTCCCTGTCAATATCGATCGCCGTTTCTTCGCTGTAGTTCTTGTGCCGGGCAATCTGCCGACCGAGGAAGATTTCTTCCTCCTTCTGTCCGTAGGCCAGCGGTCCGAGCTTATCGCTCATACCCCACTCACACACCATCTTGCGTGCAATCTCGGTGGATCGCTCAATGTCATTACCGGCGCCGGTGGTGAGTTCTCCGAAGATCAACATTTCCGCAGCCCGACCGCCGAGGGCATATGCGATCATCGCTTCCAAGTATGGTTTTGAGTACGTGTGCTTCTCGTCGATTGGGAGGTACGTGGTCAATCCAAGTGCGCGTCCTCGCGGAATGATCGTGACTTTGTGGACGGGGTCGGCTTCCGGAAGCATCCGTGCAACGAGCACATGGCCAATCTCATGATAGGAAGTGACTTTCTTTTCCTTTTCGGAGATGATCATGCTCTT
>DPLS01000363.1:0-1319 GCA_003541875.1 Bacteroidota bacterium
CGCTGGCCCGACATTTCCTCTTCAACGAGGACCTTGTGGCTGACGACAACGTTTTCTGAAGGATGATTGATCTTAACAACCCGGAAATCCATGGTCCTGCCGATGAAGGCGTCAAAATCACGCACGGGCCTGACGTCAATCTGGGAGCCCGGGAGAAACGCATCGATGCCAAAAAGATCGACGACGATACCCCCTTTGATCCGACGAACGCAACGTCCCTGCAGCACTTCACCTGTTTCGAAGGCTTTGGTGACACGTTCCCATATGCGCATGAAGTCGGCACGCTTACGGGAGAGAACAAGCTGGCCATCCTTATTTTCAACACTTTCAAGGAAGACTTCAATCTCCTCGCCGACTTTCAATTCATCCGGATTTGGAAACTCTGCTTTCGCGACGATACCTTCGGACTTGAACCCGATATCAACAGAGACTTCGGAGTCCCCGATTGTTACTACGCGACCCTTGACGATCTCGCCTTCGTTAATCTTGCCGAGCGTTCCTTCGTACAATTTCATCAGGTCGCTCTGTTGTTTTTCGTCGTACTCGTGTTCATCAAGTGTAGCAGAGCGCCTGAATAAATTCTGGGGCTTTGTAACGCCCGCACGCCCGGCTGACGCGGCAGATACTGTTGCATCCTTCACTGTTGTTTCTTCAACCATTGGTCCTCCAACTGTTAGACATAACATCCCGGGCTTGCCGGGACATCCTTGAGGGTTTCGTTTGCAACGACGCCATCAGATCGCTGCATTCATCAACTTTCAAGGGTAGCCATGAGTGATTGATTTGTTGTCTAGTGATGACTATGTGCGCCTCACACGGAAGCACACAATTTCCTGCTTTCAAACTGTCGCTGGCTGGAAAATATTCTCAATTGCCAGCTTCACGCGTTCCATCAACCATTGCGGTGTTGATGTTGCTCCACTGATTCCTACTGTGTCTCTCTCCTCGAACCACTCCCCCTTCAATTCTGTCTCATCTTCAACAAAGTACGATCGGGGATTCGTATCACGGCAGATTTCGTAAAGGACTTTTCCGTTTGAGGAATTTCGACCCGCGACAAACACGACTACCTCGTTCTTCGCCGCAAACTCACGCAGCTTCTTGTCACGACCGGATACTTGTCCGCAAATAGTGTCTTTGGCATGGAAATCGACCGCCGACTCCTCAAACGTGCCGACCTCCAGTTCCTTGATTCTCTCCCGCAACGCATCGGCAATCTGATAGAACGTGGGCTTGTCCATTGTTGTTTGTGAGAAGAGTACAGTCTTTCGAGCCGGGTCCACTTTCGAAGTCTCTTCGACCGACTTGATCACTACAGC
>DPLS01000363.1:1675-5404 GCA_003541875.1 Bacteroidota bacterium
CGTTCCTGAACCTTTGTCACAACTGGACACGTTGCATCGACCAGCGTGATGTTATGTTTCCGGGCAAGCTCGTATGTCGAAGGCGGCTCCCCATGAGCGCGAATGAGGACTTTCTGTCCCCGGAGCTGCGCAAAGTCTTGATGAGAAATCGTCTCGAGCCCTTTCTGCGCCAGCCGGTCGATCTCCCGCGGGTTGTGAATAATTGGACCCAATGAATACATTCTCGGAGTCGCTTTCAGTTCCTCCTCGGCAATCTCCACCGTCCTGACCACGCCCCAGCAGAACCCAGAATGTTGATCGACTGTTACCTTCATCCTTTAGCTTTGTTGTTCAAAATCTCTTTTGCTTTCATCACCACAAACTCAACCTGTTCCTCAACTGTCAGGTCCGACGTATCCAATACAATGGCGTCAGAGGCTCGTATCAGCGGACTCTCCTCGCGGCTAGAGTCAAGATGATCCCGTCTTGCAATTTCTATCTTGAGCTTCTCAAGAGGAATGTCTCTACCTCGCTCTTCAAGCTCTCTTCTTCTGCGCGTAGCTCTCGCATCCAGAGCAGCCACGAGAAAGATCTTCAGGTCCGCGTTCGGGAAGACTACCGTGCCGATATCACGCCCCTCGAGTACCACGCCCTGACTTTCACCCAACGCCCGTTGTTGCCTCACCATCGCCTCGCGCACTCTGCCAATCCGACTGACGGCCCTCACTGCCGCCGTTACGTCTGAATCTCTGATCCGCTCAGTGACGTCACTACCATCCAGAAGCACACGCAGTGCCGATCCCGTCCTTCGCAACTCCACATTCATCGAATCCAAGAGTCGGGAAATTGCCGCAGCATCCTCAGGAGCCAGACCCTTCTCAAGCACTTTCACCGTCACTGCACGGTACATAGCCCCGGTATCGATGTGTAGGAGGCCTAACCGATCTGCAACGAGCCTTGCTGTAGTCGACTTTCCTGAGCCAGCAGGCCCATCAATGGCTATGACGAGATTCCTCTTACTCAATATCCGCAGAGAGAATTGGGGTTAATAATATACGGAATTCAATCTACTACCGCAAACAACAAGAGTTGCAACACCATCTCCTCTATAGTTCTTTTCTCCTTTGACGGTTCACGGGTTTTTCTTAGTATTCCATCACGAAAGCATCAAACAGGCAGACCTTTGCGTAAACTGATTCACGATGAAATAGCGGCAAAACGACTATCTACAGAGACCATCGCGCACGTGGAAAGACTGCCAATCTACGGCTTGCTGGACAACATCCGCAGCTTGTACAATGTCGGATCGATGTTCAGGACATCTGACGGGGCTCTGATCAGGAAACTCTATCTCTGCGGTTTTACGCCTCGTCCGCCGCGGAAGGAGATCGATAAAACGGCTCTGGGTGCAACGCAAAGCGTCGCTTGGGAATACCTCAAAGATCCTCTGGAAGCAATAGCTGAGGTCAAGGCCCAAGGGGCCAAACTCTGCGTGTTGGAGCAAACAACACACAGCAAACCGTACTTCAAAGTTGCCAACCACGATTTTCCGATTTGCTTGGTGGTCGGAAACGAAATCGGCGGTGTGTCTTCTCAGATCGTCGCCAATGCAGATATTGCCATTGAGATTCCCATGCACGGGGTCAAGCATTCACTGAATGCAGCAGTTGCTTACGGCATTGCGCTCTACGAACTCGTCCGGTTATGGAAGGAAGGTCACCCTACTTAGAGATGTTGTACGCCAACGTGAAATAGTCGCTTCGTTCAAGCGTATGAATCCGGATGACACCAGCGCGAACCAGCGACGTGAGTATGCGTGAGGCACGTTCCTCTGAGATGTTGACCAAATGGCTGAACTCCTTCGCTGTGATCCGCTCATTTGCGTTAAGGTAGCCGAACAACCGTTTCTCATTCTCACCGATCTCATAGTGCATCGGCGGAGCGTCCGGTCGCTCATCGCGCAGTATCCGCACCACCTCTCTGCTGGCCATCACCGTCTTGTCGTTCACTCGTATGAAGACCTTGGTTTCTTCTTCATCGTTTGAATTCCCATTGCCATTGCTGCCGATAAAGTAGTGCGGTTTGCGCTCGCTCTCCGCGACATACGCCACGATTACATCTTCTCCATCAAAGGCAACAATATCGATAGCCGGTTCTATTTCCGGTGAACAATAGAACAATCCGGCGTGCCGGATCATTTCCACCTCACTCTTTTCACTTTCAACACCAACAATTGAGCCATCGTCGTCGACACCAAACAAAATGTGTCCCCCTTTTGTGTTGGCAAACGCAATCAGCGCGCGAGCAATCTTCTCGGGAGTCGACACCTTCCTCTTGAACTCGATTTCGAACCCTTCGCCTTCTTCAATCAATTGCTTGACGTCCTTATAGTCCATTGTTCTCTTCCTCTTCCATGTCAGTGGAGTCAACTGGTATCGCATCGGTCGGTTTGGTTGGTGAAGGATACTGGTCAGGTGTTAGGCTTGATGAATTCTCCTTGGTCTGTGGTTGATCTGGCATGTTCCTTCCCTGCATTCTTCTGAGGACAATTTCCTTGCGCCTGAGTACGTAGCGGCTATTATCACTGGCCCGATGGCGCAACGGACTCGGAATCACGGCTGCAAGGCGAAGCGCTTCGTCCAACGAAAGCGCACTCGCTGACTTCCCAAAATAAATTTGCGCCGCTGCTTCCACACCAAAAACTCCCCTCCCCCATTCTATCACGTTAAGATAGATTTCCAGAATCCGGCTCTTGCTGAGCTGATTCTCAAGCAACAACGTGATAATCAACTCCTTGAATTTTCTCACCGGATCCTTTGATGTGGAGAGGTACAGGTTCTTTGCCAATTGCTGAGTAATCGTGCTCGCCCCTCTTGCCGCGCGCCGTTCATCGATGTTCTTCTCTATCGATTCCCGAACTTCAAACCAGTCCACGCCGCCATGGGAGTAGAACATGCCATCCTCCGCAACAATCACGGCGTCAACAAGGTTCTTCGAAATCCGGGAGAGTGGGACCCAACGCTGAGCAATCTTGAATGCTTTGCCGTCACGCTCCGCCTCACGCAGACGCTGACGCATGAGAGCAGTCTCGACCGGGTTCTGCGTCTTAAGCATGATAACGCTGAAGTAGGGAACCGTAAGCAGCTCGTAAACGAAAAAGAGTCCCAAGACGATTAGGGCCGTCTTCGCTTTGTGACTCTTCATCCATCGCAGAACTCGCTGGATACGGCTCGGTTTCTTGGAATCTGGGGACCTGGCGGGACTCATATCTCCATCGTCAACCACTGTGGGTAGGCCTCTGACTGTGATGATCGAGGTACTCCTGCAGCGTCAATCGAGCTGCCATTTCATCCACGCGTTTCTTTTCCCGTCGCTTCTTCCGCTTCATTCCCGTTTCAACAAACACCCTATGCGCGTTCACAGACGAGTAGCTTTCGTCCCACGTTTCGACTTGAAGGTCGACAGCATTCTTCAGTCGCTCAATGAACTGCTCAACCTCAAGCGCCTTCGCTCCCTTCCTTCCATCCTCACTGTAGGGCATGCCCACAAGGATTGTAACCGCCTCCTGCTGAAGAACCAGCCTGCAAAGTGCTTCTAACAGGTGCTCG
This sequence comes from Bacteroidota bacterium, assembly GCA_003541875.1. Taxonomy (GTDB): domain Bacteria; phylum Bacteroidota; class Ignavibacteria; order UBA10030; family UBA6906; genus UBA11986. The sequence goes on from DPLS01000363.1 coordinate 5,263, forward strand.
TCATTGTTCAAAGTTGTGACGCCTTGCGCTATCATTCGGGTGGGATCGCTTACCGCAATCCCAACCCGTTTCGTTCCATAATCAATTGCAAGGATTCGCCCGGGGTAGGCTTTCATGGTTCGGTCTGCCTACTCTTCGAATC
>DPLS01000386.1:0-1961 GCA_003541875.1 Bacteroidota bacterium
GCCCAGCGACCGTTGCCGTCCATGATAATAGCAATGTGGCGGGGAATCTCACCGGTACTCTGCAGCAGCTCCTGCGCTTTCTTGTCTTCACCGGTTGCTTGCTGAGGCCCTTTAGCCAAAGGCTGGATACTCCGTCAGTTGACTGAAGATGTGTTTCGATGGTGTGAAAATTGCAGGGAAATTTAACCGTATTTTGAACGAAAGTCAAGGAAACGAGCAGTCCCCCCTCTCTCAGTCCTCACGAATGGAACGGGCAGCTGTTCGTTACATTCGAGCCAGCGAAATTGACTTTCCTTGCTCAAACCGATACATTGAAATCAAGACAGAACGGGTATGAGCCACTAACAGGATAGGCACACTCCGATGACGGCAATGCCGAACATGATGGGAATGATGAAGCAAATCCAGAAGATGCAGGAAAAAATGGCTCAGGTGCAGCAGGAACTCGAGGCAAAGACTGTCACTGGCGAGTCTGGCGGTGGAATGGTGAAGGTGACAGCCAACGGAAAACAACAGGTGGTCAAGGTACAGATCGAAAAAGAAGTGATCGATCCAAATGATTCTGAAATGCTGGAAGACCTTGTCGTCGCTGCAACGAACAAGGCTCTCGGAGAGGCAGCAAAAATGGCGCAAGAAGAAATGGCAAAGGTTACCAGCGGCATGTTGCCGAATATCCCCGGGTTGAATCTCCCCGGCCTTTGAGCAGCGTTGCAGAAACGATTGCAGAACGTTCGTACAACCAGAAACAATGCTCCACACTTCAGAAGCACTGCAACAACTTATTGAAGAGTTTTCCCAGCTTCCCGGCATCGGGCGCAAATCGGCACAGCGGCTTGCGCTCCATCTCCTAAAGCAGCCACGGGAAGATGTCGTGCGCATGGCCCGCACGCTCGTCAACATGAAGGACCGGATCCGGTATTGCTCGGTTTGCTGGAACATCACAGAAGAAGATCCTTGCGCTGTCTGTGCGAGTCCGAAGCGGGACCGCAGCATGATTTGCGTTGTCGAGGAGCCAAATGACGTCATTGCAGTCGAGAAGACGAACGATTTCACAGGACTCTACCACGTTCTCGGCGGCGCCCTCTCCCCATTGGATGGTGTGGGACCGGAAGACTTGAAGGTGAGGGAGCTGCTGGGGCGCTCCGCGAACGACGTAGCAGAAGTCATCCTCGCTCTGAATCCCAACGTCGAAGGCGAAGCGACAACCATCTACCTGACGAAACTCCTAAAGCCACTTGGGGTGAAGGTAACTCGAATCGCACGAGGGCTGCCGGTTGGGGGTGACCTTGAATTTGCAGATGAAGCAACACTGAGCAGGGCTCTTGAAGGAAGAGTGGTTCTGTAGCAACGAACGTTGGTCTAATTCAATGATGCGTCTTGGACTCATATTAAGCTTCGGCCTCTCAGCATTGCTGATGAGTTGTGCGCTCTTCGAACCACGCGAGCCGGAGCCGCCATCACAATCCGGCTCCAACTTCGAACCGCCCTACTCGGCGGAGACAGTCATCTCCAACCTCAAGAACGCAATCGCGGCAAAGAACCTGGACAACTACATCGTTTGTTTTTCGGGAGCACTGCCGACACAACGAGGTCTCACATTTGTCCCCTCCGCACCCGCGCGGGCACAATACTCAAGCGAGCTGAGCTCGTGGGACCGGGAGAAGGAACGGGCATACATGCAGAACCTGATTTCCCACACATCATCAAACGCATTCTCGAGCCTCTCGCTTGTACCCAAATCATTCGCAATTACAACGGACAGCGTCGTGTATAATTACACCTACACATTCACCTTCCACCACGACGCGCGCGTCATTTCCGATTCGACTGCCCGCGGCGAATTGTGGTTCACTCTGGGACAAGACAATACAGGGCTATGGTCCATCTATCGGTGGCTCGACTATCCTCTGACTCCGACATCAACGATTACAACGTGGAGCTCGTTCAAAGGTGGGTTCAGC
>DPLS01000386.1:2315-5424 GCA_003541875.1 Bacteroidota bacterium
CCCCGGCTTGACACCTCCCCCGCTGGACCAACCCTGAACCAAACGACGATTGATGGTGCTTTCCAACTCTTTCAGAAGTCATACAGTACCCGCGACACAACATTGTACGGAGCCCTGCTTGATGCCACCTTTTCGTTCGTATTTCGCGACTACGAGCAGGGCATCGACGTAACGTGGGGAAGGGATGACGAGCTGCGCACCACATACGGTCTGTTTCAGACCGCACAACGCCTGGACCTGATCTGGAACAATGAAGCATCACACACCGAAACTGACACGAGCGCGAACGTCGTGCGCGGATTCAATCTCACCATTACCTTTAATCCCAACGACATCGATCGGGTTGATGGTTATGCCAATCTCACGTTTCGCCGGCCTCGGGGGGGCGATCCATGGGTGATTATCAGTTGGCGCGACGAGTCGAATTTCTAAGAGCACACCATGAGCTTCTCATATACCTTCAGGGAAAGCGTTTCCGGCTTCAAGCGCACAAAGCTCTCGACGTTTGTGTCGATCGTTACCATCAGCATCTCACTGTTGTTGCTTGGCGTTTTTGCCGTCATCACGATCAATACGTCCCGGTTCATCGACACGTTGCGGAACAATGTTGAGATGGAAGCATTTATGCAGGAGCCGACAACGCGAGAGGGCGTTTCGGAGCTGATCAATCGCGTGAAGGAGATTCCCGGCGTCGATCAAGTCATCTTTATCTCGAAGCAAGAAGCCGCGGAGATATTCAAGGAACAGTTCGGCGAAGATGTGCAGAGCGTACTCGAATTCAATCCGCTTCCGCCATCGCTCAAGATTTTTCTTGAGCCAGCCTATCGCACCGCCATCCGTGCGAATGAGGTCTACGAAAAACTCAAAGCCATCAAAGGCGTGGAGAGCATCATCTATCGCAAGGCACTGCTCGAATTCATCGACCAGAAAACCGCGACAGCCCACAATATCACCCTCGGCCTCGGCCTGCTCATTAGTCTCTCGGCAATCTTCCTCGTCTCCAACACCATCCGCCTCGCGATCTACGCAAAAAGGAGAATCCTCAGGACCATGGAGCTTGTTGGCGCAACACCCGGATTTATCAGGCTTCCGTTTCTGCTCGAGGGAATCATTCAGGGACTCGTCGGCGGGATTTTGGCGGCGTGCGTCCTCTATATCCTCCTTGAGCATGCGATGCGCTTCATTCTCCTCGAGGTGGCACAATACGTTCACATGGAGCCCATGTTCTATCTAATGGTTGCCGCAGCAGGCGTGGCCCTCGGGTTGGTGGGAAGTATCATCTCCGTATCTCGGTTCATCAATACCGCCCCACACGCGTAGATAGGGGCAATCCCGTAAATGGGAAGAGGTGGACCACAAGGGGGTGACGTGTCCATCCTTGATATAGTAAATTTTGTTTGTTAGATTGATCTGCGACCGCAAGGAGCACCTCTTCACTGCGCCTTCGTGTCTCTTACCAGCGTTCTTTCTCCTCTGCATGTTCATCACATTGTTGAAAGTATCTCAATGAACAAATCGACAGCCTTCTTGACTTCGTCGGTGGGCAGAAAGATCATCATGTCGCTTACAGGCTTCTTCCTGTTCAGCTTCCTGATCTTCCACCTCTATATTAACCTGTTCCTCTTCAAGCAGGATCGGGGAACAACGTTCGACGTGTACGCCGAGTTCTTGGCAACGTATCCGTTGCTGCGTCCCATTGAAATCTTCCTGTTTGCAGGCTTCTTGCTTCACGCCTTTGTCGGCGTCTGGTTGTGGATCACGAACCGCTCGGTCCGACCGGTGGGGTACAAGGTGAGCAGGGCGTCCGATAGCAGCACGCTCACGTCTCGCATCGCATTCTGGACGGGGATGTTTGTCGCGCTCTTCCTTGTAATCCACGTGAAGACCTTCTTCGTCAACTCTCGTTTCTTCCCCGATGGCAGGCCGATGTATGAGCTCGTGGCGGAAGCGTTCAAGAACCCCCTGTATGTTGTCTTCTATCTCGTCGCACTTGCATTTCTCGGCTATCATCTCAAGCACGGTTTTCAATCGGCGTTTCAGACACTTGGCCTGCGCGTTCAGCGGTACGAGCGTCTCATCGACATTGTCGGCATCTTCTTCTGGCTGATCATCCCGATCTGCTTTGCGGCAATACCACTGTACTTTCTCTTGGCTCAATAACGGGAAACTACGCTCATGACATTGGACTCGAAAATACCACCTGGCCCCATTGAAAAGAAATGGGACACCCATCGCTTCAACCTCAAGCTTGTCAATCCGGCAAACAAGCGGAAGTACCACATCATCGTAGTGGGAACGGGATTGGCTGGCGCATCAGCAGCGGCATCCCTCGCCGAGCTTGGCTTCAACGTGACAGCTCTGTGCTACCACGAATCGCCCCGGAGGGCCCACAGCATTGCCGCACAGGGCGGCATCAATGCCCCAAAGAATTACACCAACGACGGAGACAGCGTCTGGCGACTCTTCTACGACACCGTGAAAGGCGGAGACTACAGAGCACGCGAAGCGAACGTCTATCGACTCGCACAAGTCAGCGGCAACATCATTGACCAGTGTGTGGCACAAGGCGTTCCGTTTGCACGCGAGTACGGAGGATTGCTGGACAATCGTTCCTTCGGCGGTGCTCAAGTGTCGCGAACATTTTACGCACGTGGTCAGACAGGACAGCAGTTGCTGCTCGGCGCCTATTCTTCCCTCAGCAGACAAATCGGTGAAGGCAACATCAAGTATTATGATAGACGCGAGATGCTCGACCTGGTTGTTGTGGATGGCAAGGCTCGAGGCGTCATTGTCCGCGACCTGACTACCGGAAAACTGGAGCGCATCTCTGGCCACGCCGTGGTTCTCGCAACGGGAGGATACGGGAACACGTTCTATCTCTCCACGATGGCCAAGGCAAGCAACGCCACCGCCATTTGGCGCGCACACAGGAAGGGGGCCTACTTTGGCAACCCGTGCTTCACTCAAATCCACCCGACATGTATTCCTCAGGGCGGCGACTACCAATCAAAACTCACGCTCATGAGTGAGAGCCTCCGCAACGACGGTCGCATTTGGGTACCCAAGAAAAAAGGCGACACGCGCCGTCCGGGCGAGATTCCGGAGGACG
>DPLS01000351.1 GCA_003541875.1 Bacteroidota bacterium
GAAACAGGGACGAGGCTGACGCTGAGGGTGACGTTCTAAGAGATCAAACAGAGACGATATGCTCAACTACATCTGGATTTCTCTCATAGCAATCGGCATCCTCGTTGCCGTTGGCAATGACGTGCGCGATGAGGTGAAGAACACCTACCGCAACGGGAACACTATTGGTACGAAAGTGGAAATCCAGAAAACCACCGCAGGCGCAGTGCATACGTGGGAAGGCGAGTTGGTGATCCCCGGTGCGGCGTTTGACTCCTTCTATGGTATACAGTCAGCAGCAACGGAGATCCGCCAGCCAGTTACAATTTCTGTTCATCCGGGCGGCAGCGCGTCGATCTCGCTTTCGATTGGGGAAACAACACCTGTGCTGTGGAGGGAGATGGCAAAGAGCGCGACCGTGAAAGACAAGCTCAGCGGGAAAGTGAAAAGGCTCACGCTCTCACCAGATGGCCTCCCCATGAGTGTCCAGTTTGAACTGGAGCCGATCCGGTTTGTGAAGATGAAAGCGATCACGCAGGCGGCGCTTGATATTGCCGGCACCGCGGTAAGCATTGCGCTCGGACTCATCGGCATCATGGCCTTGTGGCTCCGCGTGATGAAAGTGGCAGAAGAAGCCGGCCTTCTAAAAGTTCTCACGCGTGTACTCGCGCCCATCACCAAGCGGCTCTTCCCCGATGTTCCATCAGATCATCCGGCCGTTGGAGCAATCATCATGAACGTTGCTGCAAACATGCTCGGTCTTAGCAATGCGGCAACGCCTCTCGGACTGAAAGCGATGGAAGAGCTGAACAAGTTGAATCCAAAGGTCGGCACGGCCACAAACGCGATGGTAACGTTTCTTGCCATCAATACGGGTGGACTGGTTCTCATCCCGGCTACCGCAATTGCTGTGCGTGCAAGCGTGGGGTCGGCGAACCCCGGCATCATCATCGGCACTTCAATCATCGGTGCTGCGTGTGCGACGATTGCCGGAGTTGCTGCTTCGAAGCTTTTCCAACGGTTGCCCCGCTACAAGAAGGAGGCTGAGGTGACTAATGGTTGAGGTCTTCCGCGCCATCATCAACATCATCTCCATCTTTGCGATCCCGCTTGTGCTGCTTGTGTTTCTGAGCTGGGGATTCTTCAAGAAGGTGAAGGTGTACGAAGTGTTCGTTGAAGGAGCCAAAGATGGCTTCACTACTGCCATCCGTATCATCCCATACCTCGTTGCCATGCTGGTGGCGATAGCAATCTTCCGCGCAAGCGGGGCAATGGAGTTGCTGTCGACTGTTCTTGCGCCCATCACATCTCTCATTGGCATGCCGCCAGAAACGCTTCCGATGGCAATCATGCGACCCCTTTCCGGCAGTGGTTCCCTTGGCATCATGACCGAGCTGATGAAAACCCACGGCCCTGATTCGCTCATTGGCGTTATGGCGTCCACAATGTATGGCAGCTCCGAGACGACGTTTTATGTTCTGGCTGTGTACTTTGGCGCCGTGTCTATCAAGAACACACGCCACGCGGTTCCAGTCGGCATCATTGCCGATGTGGCTGGGATGCTGGCCGCGGTGTGGGTTGTGAATTTGATTTGGAGGTAGACAAGTTAGTTCTTTCTGATGAGAACACCCGCCCGGTGCTCAGGCAGACAACATTGATTCATCTGGAGCTCGCGCGTTACCTCAAAATTAATCTGTGCTCATTAGTCCAATCTGTGTTATCAGTGTCCAGCTTCCTTTTGCGGCTTTTCCCTTGCTTTTCAGGGGCTTGGTGTCTATATTTTTCAAGTTTTTTGCTGATCTTTCCCTCCATAGAAGGTGTCGGGTGATGCCGGCCCGACGCGATATTCCTGACAGCTGAGCTAGACTGATTCATGAATCTCTTGAATAAGCTTGTTGTTGCAGCAATTCCCTTGGTACCAAAATCCATCGTTCGTATTTTTGCCGGTCGCTACATCGCCGGCGAAACCATTGAGGATGCAATCCGCTGTGTCCGCCAGTTGAACAGCGAAGGCGTGTGCGCGACGCTCGATGTCTTGGGTGAGGATGTCACCAACAAGAACGAAGCGCTCCAATCACGCAGCCAATCGATCGAAGTCCTGCACACCATTGCCAAAGAGAAACTCGACTCGAATCTCTCGATCAAGCTCACTTCTCTCGGACTGAAACTCGGTAAAGATATTTGTACCGCCAATGTCAGAGAGATACTCAACGTGGCCAAGCAGCACGGATTATTTGTCCGTTTTGATATGGAAGACTCCACCTGTACCAGCGACACGATTGAGATCTTCCAAACCCTTCAGAAAGATCATCCCAACATCGGCATCGTTCTTCAGTCGTACATGCGCCGATCTGAGGACGATGTGAAGGCCTTGATGGTGAACCGGACCAACTTTCGCTGGTGCAAAGGGATCTACAAGGAGCCGCCGGCAATCGCATTCCAAGGGCGCAAAGAAGTGCAGGACAACTTTGTGAAGATCCTCGAACTTATGCTGGGGAACAAATGCTACGTCGGGATTGCAACACATGACAGTGTGTTGATTGACGCAGCGTATCGTCTGATCAACGAATTGGGTTTGAAGAAGAATGAGTATGAGTTCCAGATGCTGCTGGGTGTTCGCCCCGAGCTGAGGAGAAAGCTTGTGGGGGATGGACACAAGGTGAGGTTGTATGTTCCGTTTGGCGAGCATTGGTACGGATACTCAACGCGCCGGTTCAAGGAAAACCCTGAGGTTGCAGGGTACGTGTTCAAGGCACTGTTCACCCGCAATGTGTAGCGGGGCAATTCTACCGTTATCTAGTCGAATCACATTCACCAACTGAAGGAGTTATCATGGCTGATGTCAAATCCGCAGGCGGGGACGTAGCCAAATTCCGGCCGGACGTTCCCGCTGATACGGATATG
>DPLS01000035.1:0-1456 GCA_003541875.1 Bacteroidota bacterium
CTTCTAAGAAAGCATAGTAGATATCAACTCGTCCAGATAAACCAAACCGTCGAGCTATTAGTTGAGATTTCTCTGCACCAAGCACTTGGGTTCGCACATAAGGTGGATTGGAAATCACAAGGTCAAATTGTTCTCGGGTTGATGGAAAGAGATCATCGGAAGCATTGCCATTGTAGTGTGCAAGAACATGCTCCAAGAAATCCTCGTGCCTGAAGTCCCAACTAAGGTTAGGCCGTCTTGAAGTTGCAATACGTGCGGTTGCATGTTGCACCGCATCCTGTGATGTATCGAAGCCTACAACACGAACTTCATGCGAAATGGGTGCAAATTCAAGTATGGCGTCAAGTAGCGCAGCATCTCCAACGGCGGGGTCGAGGATGGAAAGGGAGCCGGTTCGAGGTTGCTGTTGGCAAGCCAACATTGTTTGGTTCGCAACAAACCGAGCCAATTCAAGGGGAGTGAAGTGTACCCCTGACTGTTTGCGGACTTCCCAACTTAGTGATGCTTCAAAAGTCATGGTCTGATTCTGCGATCCCAGATGAACTGGCTACAATTTAACATTGTTTGCCTCATTCTCAAAGGCTCGGCTTGCTGTCGCCTGACTACTGGATTGACGCAACCAAGTTGCGTCTATTTCGTGGATCGATGTTCTTGTCAAGAACAGGAAAGCCAACACTGCAGAGCCGTCGCAAAGTTACCTCAAAACGAAGGGAGAATCAAGAACACTCTCACATCACCCTGTCGCGATTGTGGAACCGCTTGGCCCGATCGTATGGAATGACATCGAATACTTCACCCTTGTTCCGCCTGTCGGTAAGGGTGTTCCAGAACTTCAGCGTGTACAAATCTCCATGAACTGACTTGAAAATCCCCTTCAGAGGCAGCGGGATTCCAGAGTAACGGTCGATCTCGTCCATGAAGAAATCCTCGTCAGTGGCGAAGATCCAATCCTCTTCGGGCCCGGTTTCTTCAAGCTCATTCCGGGGTTGAGGTTTTTCTCTGAACTTCACCTGCTCAATCGGCAAGACGTCATCGTAGTCGTAGAGAACAACTCTTCCCCAGTGTGTCACTCCGTAGTTCCAGATGTTGAACAAGTCGCAGGGGAAAACGCCGCTCGCTGCGAGGTCTTTTAGGAAATACCCGAAGTCGATGAGAACGTGACGGATTGCTTCGGGGTCCTTCTCGGATTGAAAGTAGAGCGGGAGCGGGGTGACCTTTCTCTGCACGTATACATGCTGGATGATCACGTAGTCATCGGTGATGAGCACATTGTCTTTCGCGGCCTGCGCGAATTCCGCGAGCAGCGCGCTCGAGAAGCGTTTCTTTTTGAAACGAAGGTTCTCAAACTCCTGCGTGTCGACCATGCGACCAGCACGATCCCGGCGAGAGACGAAACGATACTGGAAACGAACCTTGTCGCGAGTGATTGTTTTTGGGGTGTCATTCCGGGACCGCA
>DPLS01000035.1:1765-2987 GCA_003541875.1 Bacteroidota bacterium
AGGGTGAATGCAATCATCACGGCCCCCTCAAGCCCGGGCGCGATGGTGAACTGTTCCCTGGATACATGGACGAACCGATGAAGCTCACGATAGAACTCCGTCTTCCCGTGCCGGTTGTACCCGAGCGACGTGTACAGTTCTGCCAGTTCCGCATGGGGGAGAATGGATCGCAGGAACTCTATCAGCGCATCGAATCTTTCAACGTCGACAAAAAAGTATGAGTACGCAAAGCTGAATACAACGCTTGCCTCGGGCTCGTGCAACAGAACCGTGTCGGCATAGATTCCCGATTCTCCATTTGCCAACGGAATGACCAATGGGATCGCTCGCCCATCGACGACAATCCGGCCAAGTATATATGCTCCTTTGTTTCTGAAGAAGAGTGCCTTCACCACATCAGCTGTGTAAGTTCTGTTCCCTCCCACGATAGGCCACAGGTGCAAATCAATCTCCTGTGCGACAAGCTTGGTGTCGCGTTCAATGTTTTCATGACTGATATTGAATAAGAAATCCTCGAGGAGCTTCCTCACCATGGAGATGGTTCCCGACGCGCTTGTATACGTTCGGTACACCATCTCTCCGTGCTGTGGTATGGGAGCCTTGGGATGGAGGTAGAAGAATTCCGCATCTCGGTTGATGCCGACGGTCATCAACATTTTTCGCGTCACAGAATTGAAGAACGTCTCTGCGCGATCGATATCGTAGCGGTGTGCAACGAGAGATGCGAAGCGGTGTTTGGCAGCCACCCAGAGCGAGTGTTCTCGCGCCTGCGTGTTGAGGGCGGCTTCAAGACGGACTGCGATGTTGTCGAGCGCGGATTCATACGCATCTAGCCGCTCAGTGGCGTCCCGTTGCCCGCCCGCCCAATCTTTGGCTTCGAACCTTTGTTGGGCGCGACGTGTGATTGTTTGGAAAGAAGCGTTGAATGAATCGAAGGCTTCCAGCGTCAGCTTGGCGGCGAGATCGGCAACGTTGTTCATCGTCATGACGTGCCTGACTCAAATGATATGGAGTATAGTACAAATCGTGGCTGAGCGCGTGGCATCGCTCCCCAGCCAGGAGGGTTGTTAAGTACTCAGTCTACTGCAGACTATCGCTGTTGCGTTGAGAGCTCTTCCTCTGCTACTTTGTTGCTGTTCGCCATACGTTTGATTGCATTCAGCGCCTGGTCGAGATCGTCTCTCAAATCCTCGTAGTCTTCACAACCTGGGGAAAGTCGCAC
>DPLS01000132.1 GCA_003541875.1 Bacteroidota bacterium
CGGTTGCTTCCGTTGCCACGATGGCAAGCATGTCAGTGACGAGGGGAAGGTGCTTTCGCGCGACTGCAACACCTGTCACACAATTCTTGCTCAGCAATTTGAACAGGATACGCTCCGCATTTCTCTCGGAGGTGTAGACTATCAGCATCCTGTTGACATAGGGGATGCCTGGAAAGAGACAAACTGCAGTGACTGCCACAACCAGCAATGAGGAAGACGCATAATGGACGGTGCTGGTAATATGCAAAGCGAAAAGAGCAAGCGCGATTTCCTGAAGTACGTCCTTGGTGGTGGACTGATGGCTTGGGTCGCATCGGTGGTGTATCCTCTCTTTGCTTACCTCAAGCCTCCGAAACAAGCCGAAGTTGAGGTCAGCAGTGTGAAGGTTGGGAAACTGGCCACGATTGAGAAAGACAGCGGTACCATTGTTCGTTTCGGCAACAAGCCTGTGATCCTTCTCCGAACGTCGAACGGCGAACTGCGCGCATTCTCGGCCACGTGTACACACCTCGACTGCACGGTGCAATATCGAAAGGACCTCGGAGTCATTTGGTGCGCCTGTCATAATGGGAAGTACGATTTCAACGGAAAGAATATTGCAGGCCCACCCCCCCGACCCTTGGATGAGTTCAGGGTTGTGGTGCAGGGAGAAGAAGTTTTCATCTCGAAGAACGCATGAGCAGCATTTTGAAAAAGACGTACGAATGGATTGACAAACGCGTTCAGTTGGAAACGCTTGTCGAGTTCATGGGGAAGAAGTACGTCCCCGTTCACCGTCACTCTATCTGGTACTACTTCGGTGGTGTTTCCTTGTTCCTGTTCATCATCCAGGTAGTGACAGGCATTTTGCTTTTGCTCTATTACAAGGGAAGTGAGCAGCTGGCATTTGAGAGTATTCAATTCATCATGTCGAAGGTGCAATTCGGCTGGCTGATCCGTTCAATCCACAGCTGGGCCGCAAACCTGTTCATCCTCTCGGCGTTCATTCATATGTTCAGCGTGTTCTTCGAGCGGTCATACCGTGAGCCGAGAGAGATTACTTGGATCACCGGCATGTTCATGCTGTTCCTTGGGATGGGTTTCGGATTCAGCGGGTACCTGTTACCATGGAACGAACTCGCATTCTTTGCAACAAAGGTTGGCACCGACATAGCCGGCGTCTTGCCGTTTGTTGGGAAACCGATCATGGTTTTTCTCCGGGGTGGTGATGAAGTTACCGGGGCGACTCTTTCACGCTTCTTTGGTTTCCATGTGGCAGTGCTGCCGGGCATCTTCACAGTGTTGTTGAGTATCCATCTCGTTCTTGTCCAGCGACAAGGAATGAGCGAGCCGATGGGAATGGAGAATGTTCCTGCCAGTGAACGGAAGACAATGCCGTTCTTCCCGAACTTTCTCCTCCGGGATTTACTCTTCTGGCTGATCGTTTTGAACGTGCTGGCGATTCTTGCTGTCTTCTTTCCGTGGGAGTTGGGGAAGAAAGCAGATGCGTTTGCTTCTGCACCGGCAGGCATACGCCCCGAATGGTATTTCATGTTCATGTTCCAGACCCTGAAATTCATTCCGGCAAAAGTGCTGTTCATTGATGGTGAAGTGCTGGGTGTTCTTCTGTTTGGCGCCGCAGGCTTGCTATGGATGATCGTACCGTTCTGGGATAGAAAGAGCTCCCGAGGTGAAAAGAGCCGTTTGATCAACTATGTCGGCTTGTTTGTGGTAGTGTATATCATTATCTTCACGACGCTGGGGTACGTGCTATGAAAGGACGAACCTGGCAAGCGATTGTTGCTCTCGTTGTCATCTGTTCTTTGACCTCCACTCCGTTTGGTGTTGCGGCCGATCAATGCCGCACTTGTCATGAAGCCCTCGGCGACAAGCCATCCACTTTGTTCAAGCGCGATATCCACAGTCAGAAAGGAGTCAGTTGTGCTGACTGCCACGGCGGGGTCGCGAGTGCTGAGGACATGGAGCGGGCGATGGACAAGAGCAAGGGGTTCATCGGAGTACCCAAGGGTGACGCGGTGTCCGAGGTGTGCGCGAAGTGCCATGGGGATGCAAAGAGAATGGCACAGTTCAGGTCGATGATTCCGATCGGTCAATTTAAGGCCCTGCAGGCAAGCGTGCACGGTCGGCTTTCCACCACAGGCAAAGAGCGCATCGTCCAGTGTACCACATGCCATAATGCGCACGGTATCGTACAAGTTGCTGATCCTGCGTCTCCGGTCTACCCGCTCAATGTTGTGAAGACGTGCACGAAGTGTCATGCCGATGCGGCCTTCATGCAGAAGTACAACCCCTCACTTTCCGTCGACCAGCTGGAGAAGTATCGGACCAGCGTTCACGGGATGCGCAATGCAAAGGGAGATCCGAAGACGGCCGAGTGCGCGAGTTGCCATGGAAGCCATGAAATTCTTCCGTCTGCCGATGTGAGATCAAGAGTGTACCCGACGAACCTTCCAGGTACATGCGCTCATTGTCATGCCGATGCCAGCTACATGAAGACCTATGGCATCCCGACAGATCAGTTCGAGAAATTCTCGAAGAGCGTGCATGGGGTGGCATTGTTAGAGAAGCATGACCTCGGTGCCCCGGCATGCAACAAATGTCACGGTAATCATGGCGCAACTCCGCCTGGCGTCGAGTCCATTTCAAAAGTGTGTGGGTCATGTCATGCTCTCAACGCTGACTTGTTCTCATCGAGTCCCCACAAGAAAGCATTCGATGAAAGGAAACTTCCCGAATGCGAAACCTGTCACGGGAAGCACGAGATCATCGCGGCCACCGACAAGCTCCTCGGCAATTCACAAGAGGCAGTGTGCAGCAGATGTCATAGTGAACGCGAACGCGCGAAGGGGTACCAGGTTGCGGGAACAATGAGATCGCTGATTGACAGTCTCGAATTATTGGAGCGCAAAGCTCAACTGCTGGTGAGCGATGCGGAACAAAAGGGGATGGAGATCAGCGAAGCCAGATTTAAGTTGCGAGATGTGCGACAGGCAAGACTTGAGGCAAGAACGAAAGTGCATTCGTTCAACGAGGGACAATTTCGCGAAGTCGTGGCCAAAGGTTTTGCGACGGCTTTGGTGGTCGGCGAGGAGGGACAACAGGCTATTGACGAATACTACTTCCGCCGTCTCGGACTTGGTGTAGCGACACTTATTATCACCATCGTAGCGATTTCGTTGTACATGTTCATACGGCGTATCGAGCGATCTGCAGTTCACAAGCAAACATCTATCTAACAACTCAAGGAGGAACACAATGCGCGTGCTCAGCAGTATAGTGATGTGCTTGTTTATCATTGCTGCCTTCGGCCAGGCAGAGAACAAATATGTTGGCGTGGCAAAGTGCAAGGCCTGCCACACGAGTGACAAAATGGGTGGACTTGCCTACAAAGTGTGGGAGAAGACTCCTCACGCAAATGCGTACAAGACACTCCTCGGAGATGCAGCGAAAAAAGTTGCAAAGGATAAGGGTCTGAAGACTGCACCAAGTGAGAGCCCGGAATGTCTGAAATGCCACGTAACCGGCGGCGGTGCCGCGAAGAATGTGGATGCCGGTTTCAAGAAGGAAGACGGTGTAACATGTGAAGCATGCCATGGCGCGGCTTCTGGCTACTTGAACCTCCACAACAAGAAAGACGATGCCAGCAAGGCAAAGGCAAAAGAGGCCGGTCTCTCGCTCGGAGACAAGACCGGTAAGGCATGCGAGGCATGCCACAATGCCGAAAGTCCAACCCACAAGGAATTCAAGATGAAAGACATGTGGGCAAAGATCGAGCACGGGCTGCCGCCAAAGAAGTAGTGATTCGTTCTTCTTCGGACCGGACCGGCGCGGCTGGTCCGGTTCGAAGGATTGCCTCGTCGGGACCGCCCTGAGGTTCCGGCCTTTGCAGATTTGAGAATCCCTGCAAGATGGGATTCTATGAGTTGAGAAGACTCACGGGCTGGACCGGCTGGCTCACGCTATTTGAGACGTTTTGGTCACATTCAAACATGCGGAGGCTGGCACAGGACTTGCGTAAGCGCTTCTCGAAGTAGTGGCATGTTTCTTTCCGTTCTTATCCTCAATCCATCCTTTTCAGGAATTCGGCCCCGGGTCTCAGTATGCGTTGATGACGAATTTCTGTCGCAGTATGGTTGCAAAATTGATTGAGGGTGAGTATACTGTGGCAGTACGAAGCAGTCTGGCAAGCCGGGATCATCATGGCAGGCAGGGTGCTGGCAACTGAGCCCCTCCAGCCAGATGTTGACGACAAGGTGAGAGCGGCGAAGAGCGATGATCCTTCCGAAGTAACCCATCTTCACGGTGCAAGCATCTGTTTGGTAGCACCTGTGAACGTTCATATCACGAGCGGCTATCGACACATAGCGAACCAATCCCATGAAAGCTGATACCACTCTCTCACGAAGCGTTGCGCGGATGACAATCATCTGTGCTATCTGTGTGCTTACCTCATCGACTGCGTTTGGGCAGTTGGTCAA
>DPLS01000260.1:0-632 GCA_003541875.1 Bacteroidota bacterium
AGCAAGAGGATCACTGGTAGCAATACGCAATACGCGGCAACACCGATCTGGATACCTGCATAGCTTCTTAGAGTAGTCACTGCAATCCACCGTTGACTGCACCAAGCACCGATGGCGAGTCCGGTCATAAAGATCGTTATGATGACGCCGGTCGCCTGGTATACATAGCCGTAGAGAATCTGAAATGAAATCAGAAGCAGGAACTCGGTCGATGATGCGGCGAAACCTCCGGTCAACATTCCAACGCTGATTGGGTTCAGCCGGAACAGAAGTGCCAGCACAAGCACCCCCACGATGATGGCAGGTATCCACGGGCTAAAAGAGAAGTAGCTCAACCAATAGCGCACCTGGCGGTAGTATGCAATCGGAGAGAAGTCTCTGTTCGTCTTTTCCTTCATATCAAGCGAACGAAGCATATCCTCACTCCGCTGCCGCAGCAATTGGTCGTCAACATAGTACTTATTGACATAGGTTGTTGCTACGCTACGTTTCTCGATCATCTGTGCAATGTTGATGGTCAACCCCCTATCCGAAGCGATGAAGAAGTTCCTGTTCCCCGGAACAATCATCACTGTCTTGAAAACCGACCCGATCGTAACATAGATTGAGGAACTGACGAGTCTGGCATCGCG
>DPLS01000260.1:1024-9545 GCA_003541875.1 Bacteroidota bacterium
AGGAGAACGACATCATACTGTGTCGATGCATGTCGCAGATACCGACGCGCATCCTCAATAACGAAGTGGATCCTCGGATCAATCGGTGCTGATGCGAAACGTTTCTGAACTTCAATCAGCCACGGATTGATCTCGACAAAATCAACTTGCGTGACACCATATTTGAGCACCTCTCCTGCCATTCCGGCGATGTCGCCTGAAACGATCAACACCGCTTTGGGTTCATGATGCTGGACCATTGCATAGTGTACGGCCTCTTCGTTCGTCGGTACATCGTTGCTGGAAAAAAGAAGGACACTGTTCTCAAAGAAGCTAATCTGCTCTCCTTGCTTCGTCACCGTGAGATTTCCATACGGCGTATCTTTTTGGAAGAGTAGAGATTGATCTCTGAACATGAACCCGCGGGTGATATCATCAAGGTTGAAAGCAACAGCTACAATAACAAGGAGGAAAATTAGAGCAGTTGCGACATAGACTCCTAAACGACGAGCATGCTTCGAAGAAAGGACGAGACATACAGCCAGGTTCAGCAGTCCCAAAAGAATAAGAGCCTGGAAAGTGGAAAGGAAGAAGACGATGACTGTGTTGAAGCAAATCCCGCCAATGACGCTTCCTGCCGATTCCAGTGAGTATACCTCGGCGACGCGATTCGCCTGTTGTGCTTCCGAAACAATGCGTGCCAACAGTGTGAACAGGGCACCAGCAACAAGACACCAGGGCATCAGCAGGACAAAGGATCCGTAGAAGCTCTCCCCAATTCCAATCAGGCTGCCGATCGGGAAGATGAGGTTGCGGAGCGAGCGCAGTAGGAAAATCGTAACAAGCGGGACGATCGCACCGACACCAAGGAGGACAGTAAGGGATGTGAGTCTGCCGGTAATCCGATCCGTGAACTTCCCCAAGAACGCTCCGGCCCCGGTCAAGATCATCCAATTTGCGAGCACTATCCCGATGACCAGTTCGTTTCCAGAAAAGACACAAAGGAACTCCCTTAACACAATCGTTTGCGCGATGATGGAAGTAAATCCCAATGCGAGAACTGCCAACGCTATGTTCCTGTCGATTCCCAGAGAAGTCCTCACAGCAACCGTCCCCTCATCACCCTAGTTCCCTTCCCGCTCACCGAACACGAGCGCCTCATAGATAAAGATGTCCGCATTCTTCCAACCATCCCAACCAATTCCGGCTTTGTCTTGTGCACAATGACCCAGAAACTCCTCCTTCGTCCAACCGGTTTCCGTTGCCACTTGCGGCAAAAATGTTCCTCCTTGCGCACCTTTCCTAATGTATATCCCATGTTTCCCCAACTCAATCTCATCAATCGAACTGACCTTCTTCATCGGGGTTAGCACGGATATCTCGATGTCGAGATCTTCCATCTCGTTCAGCTCCACAGGGGGGAATCGATAATCCTGCACAGCAGCAGCAACTGCCATTTCCTGAACTACCCGGAAGAGGGGCATTTCGGAGCCGAAGTGACCGATGCACCCGCGCAAGGCGTGGTGCTTGTTGAGTGTTACGAAAGCCCCGCAAGGTATCCTCAGCACTTCGGAGTATTGAGCAGCGTCGAGCTCCGGTGTGTTCTCGTGCTTCAGATGGTGATCAATCGCATCTCGTGCAATCGCGAGCAGATCCTTCTTCTCCTTGTCGTTGAGATTGAATCCTGAGTCCTTCTCCTTCAGCGAAACGGCAATCGCATGATACCCTACGACCTGTCTCTTGTCCCCGATGCTGGCATCGCCCGAGTTTTTGTATTCGATTGGGGTAAATGCGATCTGCAGACTATCCTGGGTCATGTACAGGAGTGTGAGAACGCACGACCACCCACACATGCTTGTTGAAAGATTCGGAATATTCTTCCGAGCATTCCGGTCGATGGCATTAATGAGGTTTGTCGCAGAGTTGGACAACACGGCATCGGCAGTGGCTCGGTCCACTGACTTCGCATCTTCATACGTGGGATAATGAGAGAAGTCTGTGCTGATGACAAACAGGTTCTTCTGATTCAAGTACGGGCGAAGATCTTTAGCGATCAACTCACAGGTCTCTGGCACGTTGGCCCCGATTACGATCGGGACAATCCTGAAGTCCTTCTTCAACACATATTGCAGGAACGGGAGCTGCACCTCGACACTATGTTCACTGACATGAGCATCTGTTCGAGAAGTGAACACAGTAGATGACTTGATCAGTTGCTTTGCGAGTTCCTTGTTGACCTTCACCTTCCCAAGTGGTGTTACATAGTCTCCAGAGGCATACACAGAAGCACCCTCAAAGCCAACATGATGACTCGGTCCTATGACAAAGATGTTATCGTATTGTGCAGCAGGATCGATCTGGTTGAAGCTCGACGCCGCAACTCCTCCAGAGTATGGATAACCAGCGTGGGGAGAGATGATTGCAACAACATTCGGAAGATGTTTAGCGGGAACGGCCTCGGAGAACAATCGCTTCAGGGTTGAGCGCAGTTCATCCTTGTTCGAAGGATAGAACTGCCCGGCAACCGCGGGCTGTCGGTCTGCCCCTACCTCTTGTGCATGGCAGCTTGAGACAACTATGAACAGGGAGAGGATCGAGATGACATTGATGTCGAGCTTCTTCATGGGGCAAGACCCTTGTGAATAGTGGAAACCCAAAGAGCGAACCTGGAAGTGGTTCAAAGAGAAACAGACTTCGGGAGACAAGAGAAAGCAAAGAGACAAAGAACAGAGGAAACACGAACAGCAGAAAGCAAACAGGAATACCACGCAAATGTAGAAGTCGAAGGCCTGAAAGTCAAGGCTGCAGGCAGCACATGATCCAACTCTCCTTTCGTGCCGCTCTTACAGCGAAAACGTTGGGGTTCAGAGTCTCCTGAGAAGTCTGTCAGGTAACCAGAGACCTCTCATGGGGTCAATGTGCCGGACAACTTGTCGCTCATCAGACATGGAAAGACGGTCGCCAAAACATGAGATTGGACAATGTCATCAACGATGACGTATATTATACCTGCTGCAATCAAAGACTATATGACAAAACCCGAACCTTGGATAGACACACTCCACTACAGGAACAAACAAAATGGTACATCTTTTCACTCCGTTGAGAATAAGGGAAGTCACATTCAAGAACCGGATTGCTGTATCACCAATGTGTCAGTACTCCAGCCAGGATGGTTTCGCTAACGAGTGGCATCTCGTGCATTTGGGGAGTCGGGCTGTCGGCGGTGCCGGACTGGTACTAAGCGAAGCCACAGCAGTTTCACCAGACGGGAGAATCTCGGCAGCTGATCTTGGGATATGGAAGGATGATCATGTCCACCAGCTTCAGCGCATCACACACTTCATACTTCAGCAGGGTTCTGTTCCTGGAATCCAATTGGCACACGCTGGCCGCAAAGCGAGTCACACAGAGCCATGGACAGGCGACAAACTCATCCCTGAGTCACAAGGAGGTTGGAAGACCATCGCACCAAGTGCTCTTCCCTTTTCGGAAGAGAGTGATACTCCCATCGCATTAACGCACGAAGGAATTGCCAGGGTGGTTGCCGACTTCCGAACTGCAGCGGAGCGGGCAATCAGAGCGAACTTCAAGGTGGTGGAAATTCACGCTGCCCATGGATACTTGATCAATCAATTTCTTTCGCCCCTTACCAACAAGCGCACAGATATTTATGGTGGATCATATGAGAACCGTATCCGCCTCTTGCTCGAGATCGTCGCAGCGGTACGAGGCGTGTGGCCCGAACAGTTTCCGCTATTCGTCCGAATCTCGGCTACTGATTGGAGAGATGATGGTTGGACACTAGAGGACTCAATCGCGCTAGCCAGTGTACTGAAGAAAGCAGGTGTCGATCTAGTTGATTGTTCGTCGGGCGGGATTGTCCCCGGCGTCAAGGTTCCTGCTTCCCCTGGTTACCAAGTTCAATTTGCCGAGGAGATTCGGAAGCAGACTGGAATCTATACGGGAGCAGTCGGCATCATTGTGAGGCCCGAACAAGCCGAGGAAATCGTTGCTCGTGGACAAGCAGACCTCGTGCTCATGGCGCGCGAGTTTCTGCGCGATCCCTACTTCCCATTGCGTGCAGCACGCGAATTGGACTATGATATCACCTGGCCCGTACAATACGAAAGGGCAAAGCGAAAGAAAGCGTAACGGCAACCACCGACTCTTCGCTGTAACACGAGCTATCGACCGAACTCTAGACAATCGCTTTCCGTAGCTTCCGCTTTAGCATCTTGATTTGGTGCCTGACGTCTTTCAACTGCTCGTGGTTCTTGGTCTTGAGTGCAGCCTCCCGGTCCAACTTGAGCTTCCGGATCTGAGTCTTGATCGCGGTTTTGTTTATGCCCATTGCAACATGGTGTGCGTGTGCTTCGATGCCAAGAGCATGGCAGAGCGCCGGCAAGAGTTTTTCCTTGTGCATCGTACTGAAGCCCTTAACCGCATCGTGCTGGACGCCTTGAGCAATTTCTCTCAGCTCGGACACAGTCATTTCATGGAGCTGCCCGTATGTGTACGCCATGGTATTCCCCTCTCGTGATTCGGGATGAAGGTTTGACGACATGATAGCCAGAGTCTCGCCAGAATATTATTAAGTCGAATTGAGAAAAGCAAGTATCCGATGTGAGATGAACAGCCCTCAAGTGGCAGAAGCTGGCTTCTCTGTCGAGATCCCACCTGCCCTTGTTTTCTCATATGCCAAGTTACGGATGGAGCGGGGGCAGAACCCCTGGACAACACACGACGTTTACGGGTAAGATGCGAGAGTGACAGCAAACTCAAGCCTTAACGCGGCCGGGCAGATTACCAAGACTCAACTGGAAGGACTTGGTCGAGATAGAATTTCACAATGCGTTGCGCGATTCTCGGCGAGAAGAAATGCCCTCCCTTGTGAACCACGCGGATCGATTTTGCCAACTCTGTAGCGATGACATTCTTCAGGACATAGCCACTCGCGCCAGCTTCCATGCATCTATGTATGTACTGATCGTCATCGAGATGCGTGACTATCACCACCTTCGGGCCCAATTTGCTTTCCACAATCTGGCCCGTCGCAGCAATTCCATCCAGGCGTGACATGGAAATATCCATGATAACGATATCAGGTCCAAGCGACCGGCTCTTTTCCACAGCTTCGGCGCCGTTGCTGGCCTCGCCGACAACCACAATGTCAGGTTCGGTATTCAAGGCAGAAGCGATCGTCGCTCGCAGGCTGTCATCATCATCTGCAACCAGCACACTGATAGGCGCAGGTATACGCATGAGCACGTGCCCGTGAAAGGAAGGGGAGTAGATTTCGTTCAAGATGAAACCAAGGGATGTGGGGGATCTCTTAGCGCTGGAACAAAGCTAGCCCGCAACGGACTGTAATTCAACTGTGAGAACTACCGGATTTCCGACCGCGTACCTCTACGAGGATGAACGTGCCGGAGGAAGAGTGTGGATTTACGCCGGGTGATTGGGAGAGGTCTCAGAAAGGAAAAAGTCCGCCACTATTGCTCCGGATTCAATTTGATGATTCCCTTCTGAATGGCAAACTTCACGAGACTGGCAGTATCATGGGCGCCAATCTTCGCAGAGATGTTCGCCCGGTGAAACTCCACCGTCCGCACACTAATATGCAACTGGGAACCAATCTGCTGGTTCGTCTTTCCTTCGGCGATGCCCTGCAGGACCTCCCTCTCCCTGTTCGTGAGCACAATCGCAGACTGCTGCGGCGCCTTGCCGCTGGTTTGCCTGACAAAGCTCTCAACCATGATGCGTGAGACCTCAGGAGTGAAGAACTGCTCCCCGTTGAACACTGCGCGTATTCCTTTGATCAGTTCCTCGGCAACAGCACTCTTCAGTATGTAGCCTCTGGCACCCGCATGCATAATCCTTTTGATGTACTCCTCATGTTCGTGTTGCGTCAACACGAGCACACGGGCTTTGCTCGGACCTCTCACAATCTGGGTTGTCGCTTCAAAACCATCCAACTGAGGCATGGTGATGTCAATAAGGACAACATCCGGAGAAAGCTCTCTTGCCTTCTGCACGGCAGCCTTCCCGTTGTCAACCTCCCCAACGATCTGGATGTCGCGCTGCTGATTGAGCAATGACATGACCCCAGCCCTGAACAGCGGATGGTCATCGGCGATGAGCACTTTGATTTTCGTTGCCCCCACTTACACACTCACTGCTTGTTGTTGAGTTTGAAGCAACCCGGCGACCGGAACCTCAATCATCACCTCGGTCCCTCGTCCCTCCAACGACTCAATCCGGAACGATCCCCCGAAAAACTCCACACGCTCCCGGATGTTTCGCAATCCAAAATGCGTCGTTGAGACGGACAATTGTCCTTTCGCAGACTCGAGGCCCTTTCCGTTGTCCGCCACCTCGAGGACGAGCGTGTTCTCTCTCATCAAAAGCTGGACAGAGACGCGGGTGGCCGCGGAGTGTTTTGCTACATTGGCGAGGAGCTCCTGTACAATTCGGTACACACTGGTCTCCAGAAGCGAGTCGAAGCGCGACGCAAACGCCGGAGCGATAAATTCCACACTCACGCCAGTACGACGCTCGAAGTTCGACGTAAGAACTGCCACTGCTGCTTTCAACCCAAAGTCATCAAGAATCGCCGGGCGTAAGTCATAGGCCAGTTGCTTCGCCTCATTCTGTGCCTCATCCGCGAGGGTCAAAGCTTCTCTCAGATGATGCTCCGCGTCAGAGGGGTTGGAGTGAAAATTCGTCGCCGCAAGCTCGGCATTGATCTTCATCGTGGTCAGTACCTGACTGAGACCATCATGAAGCTCACGTGCGAAGCGTTTGCGCTCATCTTCCTGAACTTTCACAAGCTCAATGGAAAGTCGCCGCACCTGGCGCGCCCGGTCCTCTGCCGTTTCATACAGCCTCGCATTCTCGAGCGCGATTCCAATTTGCTTGCCGAAGGTCTCCATCATCGTCTGCTCATCCCCCGAGAAGCTATACGGCCGGTCGAGGAAGAGCGTCATGACGCCAAGTACTTTTCCCTTTGATTTGAGGGGAACATCGGCAATCGCGATGATTCCCGCCTTCTCCCTGATCTCGGCATCGATGCGCTCGTCCAACCGTGCGTCCTTGACAAATGCAGGCACACCGGTACGCGCCACCTCGCCGATGAGTCCAGACTCGACAGGCCAATGCCGGGTCCTTCGGGTAACCTCCTCGTTGAGTCCTCGATGATGCCGAAGAATAAGATCTCGTCCTCCTTCGTCGAACAAAAAGATGGTTCCTCCATCGAGCTTCATAAGGTCGAGCACCGTTTCAAGCGCGGCCTCCAATCGTTCGTTGATGTCCATGCTCTGAACGAGCACCGACGACAACTGCTGCATGGCTGAGATTTCCCGGTACCTTCGACGTAGTTCTTCATCAGCCTGCTTTTGCGCGGTAATATCCGTGTGGACGCCGATGGAACCCACCACCCTACCACTTGCATCGATGACCGGCGCGCCACTAATTCGTACCCAGATGAAATCGCCCGGCTTCCGTCGTAGCTGCACCTCATAAGTATCCGCCATACCCTGCTGGCGCAACCTTTGTTTCTGTTCGATGAGTGCCTTCCCCTCCGTTTTAAGAAGGATATCCGAGGACACCTTCCCGATAAGTTCTTCACGGGAGTAGCCGACCATGTCGCAAAATGCATCGTTGAGGAATTGAATCCTGTCAGCGTTGTCAACCCTCAGCAGCCCTTCCTTCATCCTTTCGACGAGGGTACGATAGTCCTGCTCCGATTCGCGTAGAGCCTTCTCAGCTTCCTTTCGCTCCGAAATATCCAATACCAGGAACACCATCCCATCAACATTCCCTTGCCGGCTCTTTGAAACATGAGAATTGACCCATGCCCACATTGGTCTTGCGTCCGCACGCTCAAACTGAATTTCAAACGGACCCTGTGTTTTCCCCGCCACATTGCCCAAAAGTGTTTGGAGTCCCCGCCGCGAGGATTCTCCGATCCCCATCTCCAAGACCTTCCTGCCGAGAATCGAATCCTGTGAATGTCCAAGCATGTCGCTTGCGCGTGCGTTGACAAACTGGATAGTTCCCTCCAGATCAGTTGCAACAATACCCTCGATGGTCGACTCAACGATGCGCGTGTATTTGTCTTCGGCCCGTTTAAGACGGATGAAATAGATCTGATGAATGTAGTTCACCAGCACAGCAACGCCGGCGAAATTTATGAGCCGGGTGAGCAGGTTCCATGTCTGGACAGTTGCCGAAAGGTCGAACCACCATGAGACGTCAGCCCACAATGCCAGACCCATGCTGAGCAGGGAACAAAGAACCCCGTAGCGAAGCCCGCCGTACCACGTAACAAAGCTGATGGGCACAAGGTAGAAAAGCGTAACGGCGAATGTCGGGCCGGTAACCCGGTCTACCACTCCGACGATCAGGACAGCGACAATTCCCACGATGCGGGCAACAACGGGCGGGATATACGGTATGCGGTCGAAGATATTCATCGCGTAGTGCGATTGCACCTGAGATATAGTAGCGTGAGTCGGCAGCTATGCACAATCATAGTGCC
>DPLS01000114.1:0-2256 GCA_003541875.1 Bacteroidota bacterium
CGACCATGAGGATCTGTTTGTACGTTTGCGGAGATTGAGGAAGCGCGTAGAATTTCCCTCGTTGCACGCGGCTCGGGACAAGATAGTCGCGTGCACCCTCGGGAGTGCTTTTCATCAGGACAGGTGTTTCCACTTCGATGAAATTGAGTTCGTCGAAGTACCGGTGCACCAGCTGGTACATCTTGTGCCGGAAGATCAAATTCTGCAGCACGCTGGGACGACGCAGATCGAGGTATCGATACTTCAGCCTGATGTCCTCGCTGGCGTCAATGTCATCGTCAATCTCAAAGGGGGGCGTTTCTGCTTTGTTAAGGATGGTGAGCTCACTGGCCACAACATCAACTTCACCGGTGACCATCTCGCTGTTTACCATCCCGTCAGGTCGATGTTCGACGATCCCGGTGACAGACACGACGTACTCACTTCTCAGCGTGCCCGCAAGCTCGTGCAGCGCTAGATTCTTTTTTGGATCGAATACCACCTGCGTCTTGCCGTATCGGTCTCGGAGATCAATAAACACCAACCCTCCGAGGTTGCGCCGCGTGTTCACCCAGCCAGTGAGGGTGACGGTTTTGCCAATGTGTGATGCACGTAGTTCGCCGCAGGTGCGAGTGCGTTTCTTGAATAATGGCAACGGGAACTCCAGTTGAGAGAGGATAACTTGATGAAATCCAACCGCTTACTGACCGAAGAAGATAGGCAAAAGATACGTGAGTTTCAAACCGACCACAGCTTACTCACATGTGAGGAGAAGCCCAAAAACTCAAGAGAAGACTTGGCGAGTGTTGCTGTCGATGTGCCAAATGTGTATGTCAACTTCAACTGCACACGGAGAAGTGCAATAGTCTTGCGAGCTTCACTCATAGACGCAAGGTAGCTCGAGCCAAGACCGCTCGAACGTTACTTGTTGATGACGAGACAGCCCGCGATGATATCGTGCAGCGCCTGTTTCTGCTGGGTGAAGCCGGCGATGATATAGCCAATGCTCAGCGTCAGCCCGGAAATGATTTTCGCAAAGTACCGACCGGTGGCCCGTCCGAAGGAGATCCTGTTGCCGTTCATGTCTGTCACTTTGATGCCGAGCGCCATCTTGCCCACAGTCCCCTGCTGACCCGAAGACTCCATAAGCGCGTAATACAACCAACTGAGGACGGCAATGCCGAGAACAAGCAGAAGGTAACCGGCAATCATTGCGAGGATGAAACCAATTGCAGTCTCCGAATCATAGGAGAGATCGCTGTCGCCGATTGAGAACGCTCCCAGGCCTGCAGCTGCGAGAAAGGGGATCAGGAGTATAAGACTCGCGACGCCGATGAGGATTGAATCGATCAGGTGGGCCACAAACCGCTTCCAGAATCCAGCATATTGGAATTGAGATGTCTCCATGATGTTCTCCATATATAAGATTGACAAACCCGCGTGTCACGAATCAGTACGCCCGTATTTCGCGGACGAGCATGAGCCCTGCTGATTGCAGGTAGCAGGAGTGACGCTGTCCCTTAAAAGTAACAACTCTCGACGGAAACATCAAGGTTGAATAAGGGCGATGGAAGTCAGGTTGAGACGGGCTGACGCTACTTTTGCTTGGTAAACTCCATAAGCAATGTAATCTCCACTTCCCTGCCAGCCACAAGTCCACCAGTCTCTGTTGCCTTGTTCCATTTGGTGCCGAATACGAGGCGATCAATTGTCGTCGTTGCCCGGAATGCCATCTTCTCGTTGCCCCAAGGGTCTTTGATGCTCCCCTTGTACTTCGTGTCGAGTACAACGGTTTTGGTCACTTCTCGGATCGTAAGGTCACCAGTGATCTTGTATGTGTCACTTCCGGCTTTCTCAATCTTCGTGCTCTTGAATTTCATGTCCGGATACTTCTCAACACCAAGGAAGTCGTCGGCACGGAGATGCTTGTCGCGAGCCTCGATACCGCTATCGATACTTGCAGTCTTTATCGTTGCGTCGATCGTTGCATCGGTGAAGTCCTCGCTCGCGGTCGAGAAATCGACATCGAATTCCTTGAACACTCCTCTGACTTCGGAAATAACCAGGTGAGCAACTGAAAATGTCACTTGACTGTGGGATTTGTCCAATTTCCATCCGGCAGTTTGAGCACCGCAGATGGCGACGAACAGCATACACTCAGCGATGAGCGACACAATCCTCTTCATGCTTCTCCCTCCATGTTGTGATACTGAGCTGCCCCCGCAGACAAGTCTGGTTCTTGAATCTCGATCACGATATAGATAGATTGAATGCACC
>DPLS01000114.1:2582-6946 GCA_003541875.1 Bacteroidota bacterium
GGAATCGAATAGTGATGTACTGCGATGGCGCCTGCTCGGGCAACCAGTCTGACCACAATGTTGGCGGATGGGGCGCTGTCCTGAAATACGGGGACAACGTGAAGGAGATGCGCGGCGGCAGCCGCGACACCTCAAACCAGCGGATGGAACTGATGGCATGCATCCGAGGACTGGAAGCAATCAAGTCCGAGGAGATACCTATCGATGTGTATTCAGACAGCGCGTATCTCATCAATTGCATGCATGAGAAATGGTATGCGAAATGGCAGAAGAACGGCTGGAAGAATGCGAAGAAGCAGCCGGTTGAAAACCAGGACCTCTGGAAGCAGCTCCTGGATGTTGTTGCTCGCCACAAAGTACACTTTCACAAAGTTGCCGGGCATAGCGGCGTGAGATTGAACGAACGTGCCGACCAACTTGCACAACTCGGTATTCGAGAAATGAACGACAGCAGATAGCCGATGTTTAACTCTCTACGGTCACTCTGGATTTGGTTCGCCATCATTGCGCTCATCATCCTCTGGGTTCCTCTCCTTTCGCTCATCAGACTCTTTGACAGCGACCCGGTGCACTACCGGACAGGCCGATGGTTTCGCCGGCTTGGAGCGGCAATGTGCAAAGTCAACCCGCAGTGGCGTATCCATCTTTCTGGTCACGACGCCGTCAAGAATCCGCGTAAACCATACGTCATCGTCAGTAATCATCAATCTCATGCCGACATTCCGATTCTCTCCAACCTCCCGTGGGAGATGAAGTGGATTGGGAAGAAGGAATTGTTCACACTACCGTTACTTGGATGGATGATGAAGCTGGCGGGAGACATTCCCGTGGATAGAAGCGACCGTCGGAGCGGGGCAAGGATGTTACTCACTTCAATGAAGTATCTCGAACAGAGATGCTCGGTGATTTTCTTTCCGGAAGGAACCCGTTCGCCCGATGGTCGCGTTGGCCGCTTCAACGATGGCGCGTTTCACCTTGCGATCAAGGCACAAGTCCCGATTCTTCCAATTGCGGTTGAAGGTTCGTACGGCTGCTTGCCAAAGAAGAGCTGGCGATTCGGGAAACCCTCGGACGTTCAAGTGAAAGTATTGCCCGAAGTACCAACCGCCGGAATGACAAAGGACGATGCTGCCCATCTCACTCAGACTGTTCGCAAGATGATCATTGAACAAGTTGCAGCATTGCGCGGTGTGGTTCCCGAGGACGTAGACGTACAATGCTCCGATTCAGAAATTTCCTCACCTAAATTGACTGCTTGATTCGCAGTTCGAGGAGGATAGGACAAATGAAATTCAAACCATTTCTGTTCGCTGCTTTCTTCCCATTTTTGATTTACGCTGCAGCCGCGCAAGTGGTGCTGCGACCCTTTGAACAACGATGGACATACTGATGTCGTCGTAACCAGTTGAATAAAGCAATAAGCAAAAGACTTGGAGGTGATGCGCTCACCAGCGCTGGTCTTGCCTGCTTTGACGCCAATGGTGATGGTATTGACGATTTGCTCTGGACGAATCAAGACAGTACCGAAATCCGGCGCAATGTCTGGGTTCATTTTGGTGACGTGAACTTTAGTACGATACCAAGTATGAAACTACAGAATCCAGGGTCGGTAAATTTTGGCAATGTGATAGCGGATGCGGGAGACATGAACGGCGATGGCCACTCTGATGTTGCGGTCGGAGTTTTTTCTGTTACCGAAGTTGACGGACTTGTCTTGATATATGGCGGCGGACCTGACATCGATTCGAACTTCGACGCTGGGGTGGGAATGGACTTCGATAGTAACTTTGGCTGGAGCATGTCCGGACTAGGAGACGTTACCGGTGATGGTTTGGGTGATATTATCGTCGGTGCACCGGACTATGCATTTGGAGAACAAAAGGGCTACTGGGGAATTTTCAAAGGCGATTCTTCAATCACTGTAACCTCTGTAAGGGAGAACTTGTTACTGCCATCTCTGTTCACCCTGTACCAAGCCTATCCCAACCCCTTCAATCCAACCACCACAATTGAATACGATGTGAAACAGCGGTCGTTTGTAACGTTGAGAGTCTACAACACGCTCGGACAAGAAATTCGGACACTCATCAACAAAGAACAGGATGCCGGACAGCATTCGATCCAGTTCGATGGCAAGGGATTGTCGTCAGGCTCGTATTTCTACGAGATCATCGTCGAAGGTCCTGATGGGACCACCACACGACAGACCAAGAAAATGCTCTTGCTCTCCGAGCGAGAGAAGCAAGCAGAGGACGAGTATGAGCGGCATCTTCTCACGATAGGATTGGCCGGAGATGATGCCGCACTCAAAGAGCTTGCTCGACTCCAGTTCAAGCGCGCAGACGGAAGGTTCAAACAGTTTCTCATGGACCCGGATAATGCAATTCCCGATTCACTCAATCGGCAACGATCAATTCATCTTGGTTTTGCGAGATAGGGTATTTCTCTCAGGAAAGGAGCGCTGCAATGAAATGCATAATGTGTATTCTTCTGGCTGCTCTTTTCTTGTATGGTGTTTCCCTTGGGGGCCAGCCTGATTCCCTCTGGCGGGGAGTATACCTTGGAGGGGAGATCGAGAACATAAACTATGATACGTTGAAGCATACACTTCATCTCAATTTGGTGGAGGGTGCAACAGGTTGGGGCCGCGGCGATATTTCTATGCTCACGAATTCGGCAGGGGTCAAGGTACTTAACGAAAACGCGACACTCGAAGCCTTGTCCAGAGCGCAACGGATGGGGTACGAAGCGGAGCAAAGCAAGGATCCCTTGAAGAACTATTTCCGGGATAGACACCCTGAAATGCAAATCATATTCGAAACATCGACCGATACAACCGTCTCTTTGAGACTAGGTGTTGGAGCACAGTCGGGATTCATGGTCAAATCCCCAGTGCCGAACAACGAGTATCACTACGATCGAACGGAATGGATGGCAACATTCAGGCTTAAGGTAGATGCGCCGGTTTCTTTGGGAGACAGTGTGGTACAGTGCATCGTGCGTTGCGCAAGCAGCGGGCGAGAATTGAAGGATAGTGTCATACGTTGGAATCCCGGCTGGGGTGTCGGCACGTACAAGGATTTTGTAGTACCCTTCACTGTTCCATCTTCCGTTCTTGCAGCTTCGCGAATGGGAACCACCAGCATCCCGACAGGAGGAATTGGGGAGCCCACGGCAAGGCGTGAGCCATGTATGGGGGTTGAACTGCAAGTCTATTGGTATGGTGATGTGACAACGTATCTGGACAACGTGGTCGTTGAGGATACACTCGCGCACAGTCTGTTCGCAGGCAAGTATGATAGAGTTATCAGGGATACGGCAGCACAGTATGCGGCGTACGGGCTGCATGAGATGTTCTACCTGAGGGATGAGCCGTTCATGAGTGCATATCTTTCGCACAACTATGTGAGCAATCAGATCAAGGACGCGCTGGGGCAGAACGACCTCCGTGCGCGAACCACTGCTGCGGTGAACGAGCGGTTTGCCCGGTTCCTCACAGACGCACAGCCCGCAAACCTTATGATTGATCCGTACCCATTCATTTCCTACATACCTCATCCGAGTATTATGAACAAGAAGCTTTCTGATAGATCGGGTATCGAGTGGAATAATGACGGTTCATCACAATGGGGATATAATGATTACGTTCGAAGGTCTCAAGACCATCTCAACCAACAGATCGAAATGCAGTTCCGGCCGGGAGCTGATGCTGCAAAACAGGGGAATAAACCGCTGATTCTCGTCCCGCAATTGCACGGTGTAGCCTACCAGACAACAGGAAAGTACCGGCGAGATACTACATATTGGGAGAGCTTTGATCTGCGTCCGCCATCTGCGGCTGAGCTTCGTGTACAGTACAACCTCGGGATAGCATACGGTGCAAAGGGCTTTGCGGGATGGGATTTTCGCACTGGAAGGACATACTATTTCAACGGACAGGATCAGAAATACCCGGGACTGGTTTCAGAACAGCTGCACAACGGATATTTCACGGATCACTCAAGTGATTCAGCTGCCATCTGGGGAACGCAGGTCATCTGGACCGGCCATAGAGAGAAGTGGGATGAGTTCGCGGCAATCAATGAGCGGCTTGCGCATATCGGTGATACACTCATGGCATTAAACTGGCACTCTGCGAGAACGTGGATGGATACTCGTGCGGGGCATACGCGAGATTGGGTCAACATCGTCGACACTGTAACAACCAAAGATACTCTTGGCAATATCGACGCGCATCCGTATGTGGAAGTGGGGCGTTTGCAACGCGACGGAACAGACTACATCGTGGTCGTGAATCGTAGGTGTTGTACTCGCTCCGATCATGTTGAGACACGAGACATCACCCTCACATTCAACCTCGGCAC
>DPLS01000358.1 GCA_003541875.1 Bacteroidota bacterium
ATCAGATGACACCCTAGCACGATTTAAGTGAACTGCGGAGCCTAGTCTCTATCCACAAGCAATACGCCGTACCTCCCACCGTTGCGGATGGAGACATCGAACGTCTCCGTCTCAGGATACGATGCCAACGTTCCTTCCTCAGTGCGTCTCTGCAGGATGACGAGCGCTGTATCGCCGGGCGCAACGGTTGGAGGGTCGAATGACACTTCAATGTAAGGACGTACCTGAGGACCAACAGTGAACGAGTGTGTTCCTACTCCTATGCTCGCATCGCTCGGCGTCACCCGAAATGTTACTGTGTGCTGTGTATCCGGTATCGCTTCCATCACACTGAATACTGCTACCGTTCTACCACCGTCCTGAACACACGTCAGGGTGTCCCTAACAGTTCCATCAGGTCTCCCTCCGAACCATCCCCATTGCGATCCATCCAGCACGTCGAATTTATAGGTTGTGCCCTCAGGTGGTGCAAACTCATCGCCGAAATCGTTGACACAATGCACGAACAAAGGGATATCAGAACCGTAAGGGAGGGGGAAGTCGTATACGTTATAGAAGTCAAGCGTCAGTGGTCCACGAGGACGTACGATGACTGTTCCTTGTGCTGTGATCCCAGCACTTGTTGCCGTTATGGTCACTGGTGCGCCTCCTGCAGGAGGTTCAACCCCGTCGGCCACGAGCCTCATTTGCTCCAATTGGGCAATAAGACCTGTCACAGTTCCACCAAGCGAATCGTCGTTGTCGTTATGAAAACTACTATATTGACCCCCCGCCGTGATGGTCAGCGTTACTTCATCCTCTGCAGGGAACCAACGCGTGAATGAACAGTCGTTACTTCCTTCGAGATATATACTGGTATACTCATGCCCGTAGATGGCTTCCGCATACGAATAAACCTTGAAAGTATTGAAATACGGCGGGTCGTAATTATACGCAGACCCTCCAGGAAAAAGGCAGTATCCACCGCAGCATCCTACAAGAAGATCGATCCCTTCATTATGGGCAACGAGCGAGTCGTTCACGTAGATCCTAGTTGTGCAGGTAACAGAATCCGGCGAAACAACACATGCCTGTGGACTGACCAGATAAGTCCCCAGCCGTGGCGCTGCAAACGTGTAGCTAATGAGGATTCCCCCCGAGGCGTACAGAGCTGTGTCGAAAGATACAAGGCATGGCGCTTGCAAGTACATGCGAACATCCACGTTGGGTGGGCCGGGGCTCCAACTGAGCTCAACCCGGATATTGTCCAATGATGCTGTCCGAGCCACGTGACCATTAGGGTGAGCATTGCTCGTTGTTGTGCCGGGAGTGATTCCCACTCGCTCCTTGATTGTTGTCTGCGCCCTAGCCGATGTATTTACTAAGTAAAGCAAACCCATGGCAACGCACAAGCGACAGGCGCTCTGGAATGAGGACGGTACTCTTTTAGACAAAGACATACACATGCTCCCTGCCCGCCGCAGTGGGCTGAACGCAGCGGGCAAGTTCAATTGAGGTTGCACGATGAGGGATTCAAAAAGAACGGGTGAGGTGAGGTGAGGTGAGGTCCTATTCCTCTCGTCAACTCGCAGGCAATATACGGTGTCGAGAACGATTTGTCAATGGAAAGTCTAGGAAATTTTCGAACGAAGAAATTTCGGTTAATCCACCCACATTGCTCCCTTTCTGGAGAACCAACTCCTCGGATGTGTCTTCGTACCTGGTCTCAATCCCTCCCACAATCCCCTCCTCAGGCTGACTCCACCATCGATCCATTGCCCTTTTCACTTTGTTTTTGAGAATCGAACCTCGTATCTTGTCAGCCAATAATCGGAGTCACTAAGCAAAAGTGAATTCTTGGAATACTACCTAGCCCTGATCCTGAACAGTCCGCTGAGCGAGATAACCGACTGGGCGATTAAGGTTGGCTATGTGGCTCTGTTTGGGATCATCTTCTCAGAAACCGGTCTGATGCTCGGCTTCTTCCTCCCCGGTGATTCTCTGTTGGTTACGGCGGGATTGTTTGCAGCCCGAGGGGAGCTGGACATCCAGATCCTCATCCCACTTCTCATGGTGGCGGCCATTACCGGGAACACGACAGGCTATACCATCGGCCGGAGAGCGGGCAGGCCGTTGTTTGACCGCCCCCAATCCAGGCTTTTCCGCCGAGATCACCTTCTCAAGACCCAGGCTTTCTACGAGAAATACGGTGGGGTTACAATCATCCTCGCCCAGTTCATGCCCTTCGCTAGGACCTTTGCCCCGATTGTGGCGGGCGTAGCTGAAATGCCCTACAAACGTTTTGCTACCTTCAATATCACGGGAGCCATTCTCTGGATTGGAAGCATGTTGCTGATCGGGTATTTTCTTGGCCGGACGATCCCGGGCATCGAGAAGCACATTGAATACGTCATCGCTATCGTTGTGTTTGCTTCCATCCTTCCAATGCTCATCAAGTATGCGCAGCATAGATTGAAAGCGAGACGAGCCGCCGCTGGAATTTCACATGAGTAAATCTTCGGATGCCAGCGATGTCTCCGCCAAGCAGCATCAATAGCCACACCCACGTGCTCGACCGCCCAAATTCCCAAGCGCGGGCCTGGATCTCCCCTTCCCACGAAAAGGCATCATATCATCCATCCAAAGTCCACACTAACACAAGGAGCGCCTCCTCATGAGTAGTCAACTGTGGCAACGTAAACCCGTCGAGCATTTCGAGACAGAGATGAAAGAGAGCAAACTCAAACGTGTCCTCGGGAAGTGGGGTTTGACCTCGTTGGGAGTCGGAGCAATCATCGGCGCGGGAATATTCGTCATGACCGGCGTGGGCGCGAAGGAGTATGCAGGGCCGGCGTTGGCGCTCTCCTTTATTGTTGCTGGTATCGGCTGTACGTTTGCTGCATTGTGCTACGCAGAGTTTGCTTCGTTTCTGCCTGTAGAAGGTTCGGCGTACGCATATTCGTATGCAACAATGGGAGAGTTGTTCGCTTGGATTATTGGATGGGATTTGATTCTTGAATATGCAGTTGCATCGGCAACAGTTGCACATGGATGGTCGCAGTACTTCCAAGATTTTCTTAGTACATGGAACATTTCAATTCAGCTTCCACTGAGAAAGGCACCGTTCGATTTTAATCCCGACACGGGTTTACTATGGCTCACAGGCTCTACCATAGCTTTTCCTGCTGTCCTGT
>DPLS01000163.1:0-3057 GCA_003541875.1 Bacteroidota bacterium
CGTCTGGATGATGCGTCAGGCGGGGAGGTACTTGCCTGAGTATCGCGCTGTGCGTGCGAAGACAGATTTCCTGACCATGTGCAAGACTCCGGAATTGGCGGCGGAAGTTACCGTGCAGCCCGTGGATATCATCGGAGTTGATGCAGCAATTATCTTCTCCGACATTCTTGTTGTGCCCGAAGCAATGGGGATGAAGCTGGAGATGGTTGAGTCGAAAGGTCCCCGCTTCGACAATCCTGTTCGTACACGCGATGATATCGCGGCGTTGAAGGTTGTTGATCCGCAGAAGGGACTCCGATTCGTCATGGATGCGCTCGAAACGACGAAGCGAGCGCTTGGTGGACGTGTGCCGCTCATCGGGTTTGCCGGTTCTCCGTGGACGCTTGCCACCTACATGATCGAAGGTGGCGGCAGTAAGGACTTCAAGTACACGAAACAGATGATGCTGGATCATCCGGATGCGTTTTGCGAGCTGCTCGACAAGCTCGCGACGGCTATTCGGTACTATCTCGAAGCCCAGCTTGCCGCCGGCGCGGATGCGGTGCAGATATTCGACACGTGGGGTGGGGCGCTGACACCTGATCACTACAAGCGGTTCTCGCTCGAATACATCTTCAAAATCGTCTCCACTATGCACCGCAACGGTTCGCCGGTCATCGTCTTCTCAAAGGGGGCCAACCACTCCCTGAACGACATCGCGGAGATTGGCGCCGATGTCGTAGGAGTTGATTGGACCGTTGACATGGCCGATGTCCGCACACGGATCGGGGATCGTGTGAGTATTCAAGGGAACCTTGACCCCTCGATACTGTATGCTTCTCCCGAGAATATCCGCCATGAAGTGAAGTCGATCCTGCGGAAGTATGGCAAGGGTTCGGGCCATGTGTTCAATCTCGGACATGGTATTTTTCCTGATGTACCAGTGGATCACGCCAGAGCGTTCGTAAGAGCTGTACAAGAAGAAAGCGGCGTGTTCCATTCGTGAGACGATTCGCTGCCGTACTGTGCACGAGTCTCCTGATCCCCTTGGATCCCGATAGACCTGCCTGACCAGAATGACGAACGACAGATCCATTGGCATTGTGTTGCTACAGCTTGGCGGACCGGATTCACTTGAGGCCGTCGAGCCGTTCCTCTACAACCTGTTCTGCGATCCGGACATTATTGACTTGCCTTTCGCGTTCTTGTTCAGAAAGCCGCTGGCAAGATTCATTTCCAGCCGACGGGCGCCGAAGGTTCAGGAGTACTACAGAAGGATCGGAAGGAAGTCTCCCATTCTAAAGCTTACCGTTCGACAGGCACGGGCTCTGGAACGAGCGTTGCAGGGGAAAGTAAACTGCAAGAGCGTGATCGCTATGCGCTATTGGCATCCGATGACGGATGAGGCAATTGAGGAGATTCGCAAGGCGAACATCGAGCGAGTTCTCCTGCTGCCGCTTTATCCTCACTACTCCAAAACAACAACGGGTTCGAGTGTCAACGAATGGAAACGGATGATGATTCAGAAAGGCATCTCTGTGCTGCAGTCTGATGTGGTAGTTGAGTATTGCGAACATCCTCTCTATATCAAGGGGCTCATTCGAAACATCAACATCGCATTGAAGCGCGTGAAAGCTGAAGATCGATCAAAGGTGAACTTGGTGTTCAGCGCGCACGGAACACCGGTCAAACTGGTGAAGTCCGGAGATCCATATCAATCGCATATTATCCGCACGTATAATGCTGTTGTGAAGGAAGGCAATTTTGGAATTCCACATCACCTGTGCTACCAGAGCAAAGTCGGACCGGAGAAGTGGCTCGAACCCTCGCTTGATGACACGATTCGGCAACTGGCAAATGAGAAAGTGACACACATGATCGTTATCCCGATAGCCTTCGTCTCTGATCATAGTGAAACACTCTGGGAGATTAACATCGAGGCGAGACAAGAGGCGAAGCACCTTGGCATCAAACATTTCGACATGAGTCCGGGACTGAACACGAATCCATATTTTATTCAAGCACTTGCCGACATTGTAGAGAAGAAGGTGAAGCAGTGGGCAGCGTAGTTGTCATCGGCGCCGGGATATCGGGACTGACTATTGCGTGGCGGCTGCATCGGGCAGGCGTGAATGTCACTGTGCTGGAGAAGGAAGCGCATCCTGGCGGAACAATGCGGACTGAGATTGATGGCGAGTGGATGATCGAAGCTGGCCCAAACAGCGCGCTTGAGACGACACCTCTCTTTCAACAACTCTTCTCAGAGCTTGGCATTGTCGATCAAGTGCGCTATGCCAATAAGGCCGCCGACAAGCGCTACATCATGAGGGATGGAAGGTTGCACGCTCTGCCAATGTCCCCCGGTGCGTTTCTTTCTTCCTCGCTCTGGACCGTGGGCGGAAAGCTCCGTCTTTTGAAAGAGCCATTTATTGGCAAAGCGAGGAAGGAAGAGAC
This sequence comes from Bacteroidota bacterium, assembly GCA_003541875.1. Taxonomy (GTDB): domain Bacteria; phylum Bacteroidota; class Ignavibacteria; order UBA10030; family UBA6906; genus UBA11986. The sequence continues at coordinate 2,434 of DPLS01000163.1, forward strand.
GATCGCGGAATTCGTTGAGCGCAGATTGGGTCGGGAGTCTCTGGATTATGCGATCAATCCCTTTGTGGCAGGAGTCTACGCTGGCAATCCGGAGCAGCTGAGTGTCCGGTCGGCGTTCCCGAAGCTGTACGCCCTGGAAGAGAAGTACGGCGGGCTCATCAAGGGAATGATCAAAGGTCGGAAGGAGAGGAAGGCACGGGCAGAGCAGGCAAAAGACAGGGCCAAGATGTTCTCGTTTGTGAAAGGTATGGGAACATTCCCGAGTGCAATTGCAGCCAGACTGGGGAACGCTGTTCACTGCAACTCCATTATTGAGTCGGTGGAACGGACTGATGCGTCGAATGGACGTGGCGCCGGATTCATGGTCACGTACGTATCCGAGGGGAGAACACATTCAATGGTTGCCGACGTGGTCATTCTCTCAACTCCCGCTCATAACGCGAGCGACATTGTTAAGGCGCTCTCACCAGGTCTCTCATCCATACTCGACCACATCTACTATCCACCCGTTGTGGAAGTGTTTCTCGGCTACCTGACGAAAGACGTTGGGATTCCGCTGGACGGCTTTGGCTATCTCATTCCGGCTGTGGAGAGAAGAAAGATACTGGGCACCATCTGGTCGTC
>DPLS01000163.1:3337-4961 GCA_003541875.1 Bacteroidota bacterium
GTACTGTTTGAAGGGCGGGCACCAGCCAACTGTGCGGCGTTCACAACTTTCCTCGGTGGGACACGCCAGCCTGAGCTGACTCAACTTGACGACGCAGATGTGCTATCGCTCGTGAAATCAGAGCTTGGTTCGATCATGAACATCACCGGTTCACCTGTGTACACACGGATCAACCGCTGGAACAAGGCAATTCCGCAGTACAATCTTGGCTACCACAAAGTTGTGGAAGCAATTGAAGCATGCGAGAAGGAGAATCCCGGGCTCTTCTTCTGCAGCAATTATCGTGGCGGTATCGCGGTCGGTGACTGCGTGATGAGCAGCAACAAAATGGCAAATGAAATCCTGACGTATGTGAAGAATGCAGTCCATGAACCTACATTGGCATGAGGAAGAAACATGAACAGAACTGAAACACATGTCGGCACATTCCCGATCAGTCGACTTCGCCGCACCCGCATGACGGCGGCATTGCGCTCGATGGTGCGAGAGACCGAGCTTTCCAAGAACGATTTCATCTATCCGTTGTTTGTCGTTCCCGGAAAAAAAGTGAAGAGGGAAGTTTCCTCCATGGCCAATGTGTACCAGATGTCGGTGGATGAGATCGTTCGTGAATGTGTTGCCGTGAAGTCGATGGGGATTCCGGCGGTGATTCTCTTCGGGATACCCGAGGCGAAAGATGAAGTCGGATCTGGTGCATACGACGAGCATGGCATTGTGCAACAAGCAGTACGCGCAATCAAGAAGGAAGTCCCTGAGCTTGTGGTCGTTACCGATGTGTGCCTGTGTGAGTACACTTCGCACGGCCATTGTGGCATCGTGCGTGGGGATGAGATTGTGAACGATGAGTCGATTGCGCTGCTCGCACGTGAAGCTCTCACTCATGCTCAGGCGGGTGCCGACATCATCGCTCCATCGGATATGTTTGACGGGAGAGTGAAGGCCATTCGGACAATCCTTGACGAGAACAAGTTCCAGAACATCCCGATCATGTCCTATGCAGCCAAGTACGCCTCCGGTTTCTACGGACCGTTCCGTGAAGCGGCAGAGAGCACGCCAAAGTTCGGCGACCGCCGCTCACACCAGATGGATCCAGCTAATGCGAATGAAGCGATGAGGGAGGTCGCCCAAGATATCCAGGAGGGTGCAGACATTGTGATGGTCAAACCGGCCATGCCATACCTGGACATTCTCTACCGGGTAAAGCAGCAGTTCGGATTGCCCACGGCGGCATACAATGTCAGTGGCGAGTATTCCATGGTGAAGGCTGCTGCCAAAAACGGCTGGATCGACGGCGAGAGAGTGATGATGGAAATGCTCACTGGCATCAAGCGGGCCGGGGCGGATATGATTCTCACGTACTTTGCCAAGGAAGCGGCACAATATCTCGATCGCCAACGCTGAGAGGAATCCCTGTCATTGCGAGGCGCTGTTTGCCGAAGCAATCTCGTTTCTTGCTGAGTCCGATGTTCAGATTGCTTCAACCGACTGAAGTCGGTTTCGCAATGACGACTCACTTCGCTTATTTCATTGTTTGAGAATATGAACACAACCACATCAGACAAATTCTTCGCCTCCGCTAAGGAGCGCATCCCCGGCGGAGTCAACTCGCCCGTCCGTGCGTTCA
>DPLS01000174.1 GCA_003541875.1 Bacteroidota bacterium
ACCCAACGTCTCCACAAAGCACGCAACATCGCTCGGGTTCAAGCAATCACGTATTGCGGCTTTCCGCTCTTAGAAAAACATCAATGGATCTGGTTGGAAGAAAGAACAGGTAGGACACTTCTGCGAAAAGTTAGGCATAGTCGAGTAGAGAGTCAAGCATACAACCGCACCGGACAGCATTCAGCAAATGCTTTGACAATTCCTTGACAACTGTGTCCTCCGCACGAGGTATTTTGTACTCAGAATTGAACGGAGGACAACATGAAACTGAGGATTGTGTTACTGGCGTGCATATGCAGTCTATCTGGATGCAGTCTTACCGGTTATCTGGTGGGTTCGGGAATAGACAGAAAAGCTCCTGATTTTGATACCCTGACGACCTACAACAAACTGGAGCCTGGGGATGATGTAACCATCTACAAGAAAGACGGCAGCACCGCCACTGGAACAATTTCGGAGCCACTGCAGCATTTAAGCTTCGAACAGAAGGTGGCAAAGATAACACGCAGCTCATCCACTGTTTTTAATCTGAATACTGGGTCGTTTTCGAACTCCTCGTTACCCGCCCAACAAGCTATTCCCACAAGCATCGTTTTTCGACAACATGGAAATGAAGACGCGAGAATACCAATAGATTCCATCCAGCACATTGTCGCCCCCCATGAGAAAAATGCTGCCATCACGGGGCTTATCATTGGCGGTGTGGTGGACGTAGTAGCAGTTGCAATCATTGCCAGTATTGCCAGTGGAATGAATAACATGTTCGGAGGTTCTCACCTCAACTAGTTCTTAAGACTCTTCACGTGGTTTCCACGCACGCAACTTACGCGCGGCGGCTCAACAATCAGGGGATGTTCTATTGAGCAATAAGGCCCGGGCAGATTGTCGGGCACTGATGTTCAGAGTGATCGAGTAGCAAAGCCATGGTGTGGGGAAGTAACACCTCAAACAGCAGGCACCCAAGCAATGAAGACGTTACAATCTGTCACAACCGATCGCTCAAACTATCTCTCAGCAGGCATCCCGTTTCTGTGCAGTTACCTTTGACAATATATACTGCCGATCAGGCCATAGCCGGAGCCTCTTTGAACTTCGACACCGCGATGGCAATCGACGTTCCGCACTCGTCAATCAGATGGGTGAATATGAAGAGCCCATCCGTACCCGTCGGCAAGGGGATCTTCTTCTTGTTCTTCTGATGGCCGTTGTAGTGGACAGTTCTGTCGCTGAGAAATTCCTCTTCAGTTCCCCATTCTTTGCCGCAGAGTGTGCAGCGCTTGAACTTGGTTTCCATGAAAAAATCCGGTATGTGGGGGATGAGTTGCCTTTCTGCTCTCTTGGTTTTCAATTGACGTGCCGTCCGCCCAATTGACAGAATCGCTTCCAAATGCCCTAATGCAAGCGAAACGGAGCGCCCGACATTTCGGGCTGGTGGCTATTATTTGCCATTTGTACAAAGCTGAACACCGACCATCGAAACGGTACTCGATTCCGTCTTCCTTGATTAGATACCGGCTTGCATAGCTATTCCAACTCACAATTCGGAGATCAGTCAGGGTGTAGGATGTCAGGTGAAGTGGGAGAGTCCGTGACATCAAAGTCAAATGGGAACGAATGGACTTATGCAGGGTCCGCTGTTCAGGCTTATGCAGCAGAAAGCCGCGGATAACGCCAGTTGATCCCATGACATAGTCATCTGACTGTCCTTCCCCAGATCCCACAGCGGCGCAAGCGGCGGTGTGCCACATGCCGGTTCGAAAGCCTCAGTCAGGGGCGCGCGCTATTGGAAAAAAGGCCTGTGATGGTGGCTGGCCTTCAAGTTGGGGGGCCGCCCTACGGGTCGTAGACTGGTTAGGCAGCACACGTCAATGAATAGTGATTGTAATAGTGTCCGAGAATATGGTGTGAGTTGTTGTCTGCAACAACATATGAATTGAATATGTACCTGGACTAGGGAAATTAAGAGTGTCAGTATAAATTCTCTTGGCCGGAACAGTTGTATCCGGCAAGGCATAAGGAATCACTGTTAATCCTGCACCTCCAATAATAAACATGTCAGGATAAAGCATTCTCGTTGTATCGGTATAAGCACTGAATGTACCAGTTAAGATGAGATCACAAGGCGCCGTGCCTGTGGTTGCACTTGCGCTCAGCGATAAGGCTCTTGCCGGAAGAGTGCTATTCGGATTTGTAGAGTTGTCTTTGCAAGAGAATGAAGAAACGATACAAAGCAGGAGTGCGACGGATTCAATACGCATGTGATTCTCTAAGGTTATTATAGTTGTGCGCCTAACGGACTCCGGCTCCGCCTGCAACTGTAAATCGTTTTCGGCAGGCGTCAGCTAGCTTGTTGAGTCCCGCTGCCGTGGAGCGGGACGAAACCCGCCGTGTTCCGCTCTCCGAATCCCGCCAGTGGGCGGAATCCAAGAGCGGGACTTCGCCTTTTGGCGGGAGCCGCTGGTTAGGGCGCGCCAACAGTTCTCGATGCTCGGTGTTGGCTTCTGCTCCGGAACAATTGTATCCCTGTCGCACTCAAGCACAGGATCGCTGCGACAAACCAAACATAGGGAAGGCCCGTCTTGCCTTCCTCGATGGCAAGAAACCCGATCGACCCGCAGACGATGCCCTCAAGTAAGTAGATAAGGGTTTCCAAAAATGAAGCGTACATCTTTACCCGGGAGTGGAGGATGGTTACAGCAATGATGACCGCTGCAGCAATCCAACAAAGCAGAATGAAGGACCAATTCCTTCCTGCTTGATCGAGTTCGTCAATCCCCTCGAAGATAATTGCAAAGGCAGCGAGGTAATGCCATACTTTTCGGAGTCGATCTCTCATCAACGGAGAGCGAAAGTTGCGACGATAGTTCATAAAGCTCATACACTTTTCCTTGGTGTGTGCCCTAACGGACCGCTGCTAAGTCTCGATTCGACAGATCCCACCGCTGTTGGCGGGATCGTGGTCGAATCCAAATCC
>DPLS01000240.1 GCA_003541875.1 Bacteroidota bacterium
CTGGAGCAGATTTGAGAGAGTTCTTGAATACAACCAGGAGGTGTTTCAAAAAAAGATGCCTGCACCCGAGTGCGACGAGGCGGGAGCGCTGAGTGGCTTGAATGCAAGTGCCCAACATGTAAGGAAGGGGTTCGAGGCCAAGGGCTATGCTGAAGTTACTTTATTCCAGAAAGATGAGGAGCAGTTCCCGGAGCGGGCGAAACTTCTAGAGGTGATTGCCGATTGCCTCGATCGTGGACACAGGTTGCGTGATATCGCTCTTCTTACTCCACGGAACAGCGATGTGATCCGCGTGAGTGGCTGGCTGAACGGTGCCGGCATTCGTTTCATTTCTCACAGCAGTCTCGATATCAGGACCCGGAAGATCACCGGTGAGATTATCGCACTTCTGCAATTCCTCGACTCGCCGATCGACGATCTCTCCTTCGCCTCATTCCTCATGAGCGACCTCCTGCAATCCGCCTTGAAGCATGGGTCCGTTCTCGTTACCCGCGAACAGTTTCAGTCCCTGATATTCAATGCCAGGCATGAGGGACGGTCGCCGCTGTACAAGGTGTTTCAGGAAAGGTACGGGGAGGTCTGGGATCGCTGCTTTGCAGATCTCTATGGCACTGTCGGCTATCTTCCTTTGTACGATCTCATTTCGGAAGTCTACAAGGTGTTCGAAGTGTTTGAGGTAAGCCCGGAGAATGAAGGCACGCTGGTGAAGCTCCTCGAAGTGGTGAAGGCGTTCGAGGAAAGCGGCAACAACAGCGTCAAGGAATTCCTCGCATTTGCTCAGGATGAAGGCACGGGCTGGGATATGGATGTGCCAATGGATGATGACGCCATCACGCTCATGACTGTGCACAAAGCAAAGGGATTGGACTTCCCCGTTGTGGTTGTGCTGTTGTACGATTCAGGCAGGAGGAAGAAAGAGTACTACGTTGATGAAGCTGAAGATGGGATCCGACTGCTTCACATCTCGAAGAAGTCGACGGAGAAGGTCGCGTATCTTGAAACAATCTACAATCGGGAGCGGTTGAAGGATGAGGTCGATGAGCTGAATAAGTTGTACGTTGCGCTCACACGTGCGAAGGAGGAGATGTACGTCCTCGGCGTGTATGACAAGGAACGGGGAGAGCCGACGAGATTCCTCCCTGACCGGGAATTTCCACCTGGCCCGAAGCCCACAGTTGTCAGGAAATCCGTTGAACCGAAGGGGACGCTTTCCACCCACCACCATAACAAGAGGCGGATCTACGAGCCGAAAGCTGGAGGCAAACTTGGCTTGATCGAGACCAGGCGCGGCGAGCTTGTCCATGCCGTGCTCTCCCAGATCGAATTCGTTGGTCAGGATCTTGCCGCACAGTTGAATGCGGCAATGGGCAAGCTCAAGCTTCTTATTGATCCTTATTTCACGGCTTCAGAAATCAATTCTACCGTCAGAGCATTCCTGTCTGATCGCGGTGTAAAAGAATTATTCAGTGCTAAACCCGGGCGCATCGTCTTTCGGGAAAAGGACTTTGCCAACGCGTCCGGTCTGCTCTATCGTATGGATCGTATGGTCGTTGATCCCGATACAGTGACCGTGATTGACTTCAAGACCGGCGGCGACGAGTTGGAAGAAGAGTATCGAGGACAAGTCAGAAATTACATGGTATTGTTACGCCAGATGTATCCCGGCAAGAACGTGCGTGGAGTAATCGCCTACGTGGACAAGCACGTGATGCGGGAGGTCAAGTGAGCAGAGCGTTCAACATACCGCCAACCGTAGATCTGATTGAAGAGGTGATCGGGCATCTCACGGTTGATGGCTCAGACTATTCGCGTAACCTGGTTGTATTTCCGGGGAAGCGGCCGGCTCATTTCATCCGCAAGCTGCTGGGAGAGAAGATTGGCCATGCGTTTGTCCCGCCGCGTCTGTTCTCGATTGACAACTTCATCGACTTCATCTACACAGAGCAGCTTGGGCTTGCGCAACGTCAGCTTCAGGCGATCGATGCAGTAGCCATCCTGCATGAGATCCATCGCAATTCTCCCGAGCGTTTCGGCGGGACAAGCTTCGATGATCTGGATGCGTTTCTTCCTCTCGGACTGAAGTTGTTTGGCGAGCTTGAAGAGCTCAGAATGGCCAACCTCCCAAAGAGAAAACTCACTGAAGCGTTGGCCGCAGTCACGATTGGCAGCGTGCGACCGATCAGCAGTGTGTACGACACGTTTTATCAGAAGGTGGATGCGCTCGGCTGCACTACCCGTGCAATCAAGTACACCCAGGTATCAGGTGCTCTCTCGGAACGCCACCTCGGGGAGTTTGCTTCGATCGTTGTTGCGGGCTTCTTCGCGTTGACAGAAGCAGAAAAGTCCATCTTCCTTGAACTGAAGGAGATGGACTCGGTTGTGTTTCTCTTCCAGCGTGGGAAAGGTCTTGCGAAGCACCTGAAGGAGTTGGATCTGACCCCGGAGCAGGGTCCTGAAAATCAGAGTGTTGATCGAACCAACAACATTCACTTCTATCAAGGTCCTGATTCGCATGGTCAGGTGTTTGGCCTGACGGGCAAGAT
>DPLS01000138.1 GCA_003541875.1 Bacteroidota bacterium
CCAACGTATCAATCTCTATACAAGGCAGACCAGTGGAATCGATCGCGTTAATCTTGGTCCCCCCGTCAACAATCTCCTGGAATGAGGCTTCGTAGAACTCGTTTCGCTCCTTCCTTCGGTCCAAGACCTCAAAGAGGGTGGAGACTGTGTCTGCGCCAAACTTCTCGATGCCAATGGACTCGCCGAGCGCCTTGGCAGGATCGATGTCTTTTCCAATGCGTTTGACATGACCGTCACCATCCACTTCCACCTTGATTTCCTCTGCTCCCAGATTGTTGCTCTTGCGAATGATCAGGCCGTTCTTGTGAGGAGAGTGGAGGAGGAGTGCGAGAAGTCTTGAGTCAAAGAGAATATCCCCGTCCATAAGAAGCATCTCTTGCCCGACGACCCGTGAATGAGCTGTCCAGAGAGAGTAGTTGTTCCCCGTTGTGACGTACTGTGGGTTTTCGACGAATGAGATGGAGATGGGAAGGGAAAGGGATTGAGCAAACTCTTCAACCTTCTCCTTGTGATAACCTGTGACGATAACGCACTCACCGATGTGGTTGCGATGGAGCGACTGAAGGATGCGTTCCAGGAGTGGTGTGCCACCAACACGCAGGAGGCATTTCGGGATATCATTTGTCAGCGGCCGGAGGCGTGAGGAAATCCCCGCCGCAAGAATAACAGCAATCACCGGTTGTTGACCAGCTCGTGAGCTTGGCTTCCCATTGCGCCTTGCCCGACGATCTCGTTGAACGCGTTCATTACGCTGGTGTCCTGTTCCCTTGTCCCGATCGTGATACGCATACAGTCTTCCAGTCCTGGATCATTGAGAAACTTCACAACGATCCCGCGTTGTTTGAGACCTTCTTCCAGGGTCTTCTTGAGTGGAACCGGATAGCGGACAAGAATGAAATTCGCCTCCGATGGAAATACAGTGAAGCCCGGGAGGAGTGCGAACCCATTGTGGAACATCTCCTTGTCAATACGCATTTTCTCGGCGATGGTCCGGTAGTATTCCGGCGCATTCAATGCAGCAAGGGCAATCTTCTCGGAGAGTTGATTGAAGCCGAGATATCGTGCGCTGAACGCGACCAGTTGGTCCAGACCCTCTCCAACACATGTGTAGCCGATACGAAGGCCCGCCAGAGCGTAGTACTTGGAAAACGTCCGCATGATAACGAGCCGTTGGTGAGTATCAAGCAGTTCCCTTAAGTGATCGTTCGACTCGCTGGTGAATCCGTAGTATGCTTCGTCCAAGACGATGATCGCCGATGCGCAATGATTGATGACAGCGGCAAGGTCTTTCTGTGAAATGCTGCTCCCCGTTGGATTATTGGGAGATGCAATGAGCACGAGTTGAGGATAGTGTTTGTCATACAGGTCGCAGATCTGCTTTGCGTCGTATTCAAACCTGCCGTTCTGTTCAATGAGAGAGTATTCTACCTCCTTACCAAACACCTCTGAGGCCACTTTCTTGTAGTACCACCATGACTGACGGGGAAGGAGGATGACTTCATTTTTGTGCAAATAGCAATGCACAACCTGCTTCAGCATTCCCTCACTGCCGTAGCTCAAGAGGAGTCGCTCTTCAGGAATGCCCATTCGTTGGGCCAATGTGTAGGAGAGTTCGCTCTTGCGCCCTCGTAAGAACTCGCGTGAGTAGAGACTCAGTTGTTCGAGGTTTGCTTTTCGCAGGGCCTCGTAGCACTCGGGTGCCGGCCCGTACTGATTTTCATTGCGGTCCAACATTATCTCGTTCATATTATCCATTCTTCCTAGGTCAATTGCGCAGCTGAACTCATCACGGACCTCGACCGCTACGCTTTGAGGGATCCATTCTGTGATGGAGAAGTTGCGTGGTCTCTTGTAGTCTGATCCAGCCGCCGGAGCACTCTCCGTTGCCACACGAGGGCGACCACGAGCAGGATGTTGCCGATGATGAGGACCGGCCAAATGAAAAGCCACGGATTATTCAGGAGTCCCGCAACAACAAGTAACGACCGGTTCGTTGTTGGACCAAGCAATGTCCAGAACCGCATGACGTTCTTATTCATCGCCCGAAAGAGCTCAGGAGGATACTGATGGCCTTCGACTTCCGGCGAGCGTGATCGGCGCTGCCCCTCCAGGTAGGCAACATACAGGCCAAGAAAGATCTTTCGTAACGGCTTGTTCCGCATCGTGTGGGCGCTGACAAGTTCGGGCCTGATCTTTTCCAGTTCCTTGTCAACAAAATTCCGCTGCCCGCGCACAGCCGCAATGAACTGCTGCTGGTACAAGTCAAACATGAACGCGTGCAATGCGGACGTCAGACCTGCTGCGACCACAAAATACCAAACGCTTGCGTCTCCTGTGACCTTCTGCATGCCAATCGCGAGTCCTGAGAAAATGGCCACGCTAATCGCCCAGTCGACAACCCCGTCGACAAGACGGCCAAGCGGCGTTCCGCTTCCTTGAAGCCGGGCAAGCTGACCGTCGCTGCAGTCCAGGACGTTTGCGGTTGCGTACCAGATGCCCCCCCATGCCAGGCCAGATGCCGTCCCTTGAGCAAAACAATATGCTGCGGCAAGTCCGCTGAGAAATGATAGGAAGGTTACTCCATTTGGAGTGATTGGCGTCCGGTAGACTGTTCGCACGAACACCAGTGCCAGGGGGCGATAGAGGATTAGATCGAGGAATTCCTCGACCTCCATCATCTTAAGCGAATTCTTGTAATCTTCTTTGATGTTCATCGGAAGAGGTACTTTTTAAGAAAACAAAACCGAGAAGATAAGCAAGAGGGAGTAGTACTTTCGGAGTGCACCCTCTTCGTCTTTCCTGAGATTTCCTATCGCCCGTTCTTCATCAAGGATTCAATCGCATCGATATCACGAGGGGCTGCTTCGCTCAGGTTCCTTTGGCCTGTCTCCGTCACAACGATGTCATCCTCAATCCGAATACCGATGTGCATATACTTCTCCAGTTCGGCACGCAGCTTCTCAATTTCTTCGTCAGTGTACTTACGGTCCTTCAACTTGTCAAACACGTCAGGTCGGACATAGATGCCGGGTTCCAACGTGAATACCATGCCGGGGAGAAGGGGTCGCGGTTTCCCGTTGACAATTGTCTTCCCGACATCGTGCACTTCCAATCCGATCCAGTGCGAGAACCCGTGAAGCGTGAAGACCTGCGCGTCGTTCTTTTCCTTGATGAAACCAAGTCCGATCAATCCGGCACCAATAACGTCCATCATGGCGCTGTCCAGTGCGGACTTGATGATCCCGGGCTTCACCATGCGGATGGCGGCATTCTGCGCATCAAGCACAATCTGATAGATTGCTCGTTGCTCTTGTGTAAACTTGCCGTTGACTGGAACTGTGCGCGTAATATCCGCTGAGTAGTAGCCGTACTCGGCGCCGCAATCCATGAGAACAACTTCCCCGTCTCGCATCTGACGAGTATTCCTGTCGTAGTGCAAGATGCCGCTGTTCGAGCCTGAGCCTATGATGCATGGGTAGCCGTTGCGAGGTGAGCCGCTCTTCCGATACACATATTCAAACACAGCCTGGATTTCGTACTCATACATCCCCGGCTTGATCGCTTTCATTGCTTCAACATGCGCCCTGGCAGAAATGTCGATTGCCTTTTGAAACCCCATCTCCCAATCGCCATCATTCTTAATCAGGCGCATCTCTGCCAGAATCGGGGCAGGGTCTTTCACCGACCAGCTCTCTCCCTGCGGTCCCTCAAGGAACATTTCACGTATCATCTCATCGATCTTGAGATTGATCCCGAACGAGTAATGCAGTGTGCCCGACTTCGGTAGGAAGGTCTGGGCCAGCTTCTGGAAATCCTGGAATGTAAGAGCAGTGTCTGCCCTGAACGTCCCCATTGCGCCTTCGATCCCCGCTTTGGCGCCCTGCCATGTCTCTGAGCTGAAGTTTCTTCTGCGGACGAACAGGATGTAGCGGTACCGCTCGGCAGCGGGGTTGAGGAGAAGGATGGACTCCGGTTCTTCAAATCCCGAGAGGTAATAGAAGTTGCTCTCTTGCCTGTACTCATACTCCACATCGCCGTTCCTGATGTACTCCGGTTTGCAGGCGAAGATCGCCACACTCTGCGGTGCGAGCTGCTTTATGAACTCAGCGCGCCGCTGCGCGAAAACATCCATGTCTTGTTGCAGCGGCTGACTGAACGCTTGAAGAGCGGGAAGAACCAGCAGTAGGAATGCACGAGGTTTTATGAACACGTAATCGCTCCTTCGGCCTTCCTTTTTTGAATTCGTCCGTCCCTATTGGGACGAGATCTCGTCTCGCCCGAGGCGAGACGGATGTCAATTCGTGGATTGATCCTACAACAGGAACTTTTCATCATGCCAATACCGTGTCATCTCCAGCCAGAAGAAGAGACCCCGCCATTTTCCGTACGGAGCGTAGTGGCGTTCGATGGTCGAGTCCTTCACCGTACGCCCGTTGCGATGCAATTCATAGTACTTCGAACGGACCCAGGAGTCAAGTCCAAGATAATCGTAGCGTCCGACGAGCTTCAAAATATTGCCTGCCGCGTACGGACCGATTCCCTTCACTCCACGCATTTCCTCGAAAAGCTCAGTGGTAGCCAGCGGCGACGACCGCCATGCTTCGAGATCCAGTTTCTTGGAGGCAACCCTCTCGGCAAGTTCGAGGAGATACGGCGAGCGGTATCCGGCTTTGATTTCACTGCGCAGGGAGTGTTCGGATGATCCTGCAATTGCCTGCGGGGTTGGGAACGCAACACCCACGCCATCCAAGCTCTTGCCGAACCGTTGGACAAGATTCGTGACAATGAGCGTTGTCAGTGCCCAGGTGCAGTTGGTTGTGCAGATCATCTTCACGACATCCTCGAAAGCCGTTGGGGAGCGTAACATCCTTCCGGAACCACTGCT